>JBFWQN010000010.1:0-25174 GCA_050249405.1 Hyphomicrobiaceae bacterium
CAAGGACGAAGCCACCATAAGGAAGCATGCCGAGATCAGCGGCTTCCCCGCCTCCAAAATCACCGAGGTGAAGCGGATCATCGATCCCACGACCGCAGCAGAGTGACGGCTGCCATGGCGTGAGCGTAGCTCGCGAGGAACGTTCACGCCGCATCAAGGGGGCGGTTGCAAATCGTAGTCGGCAAAGCCCCAATTAGCGGACCACATTCCAATTTGGTTCCCGGTCTGGTCCGCTTCTCTTGCTGGCCCATGACGTTGGAGCCCCTTCGTCCGGAATCGGGTGAGCCTCTGCCGTGGACCTGAAAGTACGATAGGGCCGACCGTCGATCCCGGTCAGTTTCAGGAATCTCCGCCCAACATCCATCCCTCCCCGCCGGCGGCTCACGCACGCCGCAGCCTCCAAGCACACCCCAGTGGCCTCGGCGGTCGAACCCTCCTAAACTGCCGACCTCATCGCGCCTGAAGTCACCGAGACCACATCCATGACCCTCCGCGTTCTCGATCCGACCAACGAGGCGGCCCCGCCGGCGGGGCAGGCGGCGACCCGGCTGCTGTCGCTGCGCGGCACGACCGTCGGCTTCGTCTCCAACGGCAAGGAGGGCGCGAAGGAGTACTTCGCCCACCTCGGCCGCATGCTGCAGGAGGAGCACGGCGTCGCGCGCGTGGTGCACCGGGTGAAGTCGAACTACTCGGCACCGGCCGACAAGCACATCGTCGACGAGATGCGGTCGTGGCACGCGGTCGTCACCGGCATCGGCGACTGAGGCTCGTGTTCATCGTGCAGTCTGCACGACAGCATCATGGGCGAGCGGCTCGGCGTCCCGGCAGTGGGCGTAATGACGACGCGATTCACGTCGGCGGCAAAGCTGATGGCGAAGGTGCTCGGCATGGCCGACTACCCGTTCGTCGTCATCGAGCATCCGATCTCCAACGCGGGCGACACGGGGCTCGAGGCGCGGGCACGAGCGTCGCTGGGCGAGATCGTCGGCCGCCTGACGCGAGGCTGAGCGGTGCGCGCCCTCGCGACGCTGGCCCTCGCCCTGGCACTGGTCGTGGCCGCCAACGCCCCAGCCTCGGCGCAGGCCCGCGGCCAGGGATGCCCGCGCTCCTTCGACATGCCCGTTCGCTTCGGCCTCGCGGCCCGGCCCTTCACCGTGCATCTCCACTGCCCGGCCACATGGCGCAGCGACGGGCGCGTCCTCTTCGTCATGCACGGACGCCAGCGCAATGCAGCAACGTATCGCGACCAGTGGATCGCCGAGGCTGACCGCCACACTCTCCTCATCGTCGTGCCCGAGTTCGACCAGGCGAGCTTCCCGGGAGTTGCGGCCTACAACTGGGGATCGGTGGTGGACGACGCCGGCAAGCCGCGCCCGCCCGAGGCGTGGGCTTTCGGCATCATCGATGCCGTCTTCGCCGAGGTCCGCCGGCTGACCGGCGCGAGCCGCGAGACCTACAGCCTTTACGGCCACTCGGCGGGCGCCCAGTTCGCGCACAGGTTCCTGCTGCTGGCCAGAACCACCAAGGCCGAGCTGATCGTGACTGCCAACGCGGGCTCCTACACCGTGCCCGTGCGCACCATCGGCTTTCCGTTCGGTCTCGACGGCGTTGCCGTCACGGAGCCCGATCTCGACCGCGCCTTTGCTCGTTCCGTCGTCGTGCTTCTTGGCGAGGCCGACAATGATCCCGCGCACTCCTCGTTGCCGCGCCAGCCCGGTGCCCAGGCTCAGGGGCCGCACCGTCTCGCACGCGGGAGGCACTTCTTCGAGGCCGCCCGCAGCCAGGCGGCGGCGCGTGGCGTGGCGTTCAACTGGACGCTGGTGACGGTGCCGGCTGTCGGTCACGACAATGCCGGCATGGCAGCGAGGGCGGCAGCGCTGGTCGCCGCGGCGGGCCGCTGACCCGCGCTTCCTTCCCCCCTCGGCCCGTGGCATTCTCCGGCCACGACACCAGAAACGCGCAACAGCCGCCGGAGGCCGCCCATGCCCGATGCCGTCATCGTCTCCACCGCCCGCACGCCGATCGGGCGCGCCTTCCGTGGCGCCTTCAACAAGGTGCACGGCGCGACGCTCGGCGGCCACGTCGTCGCCGAGGCCGTGAAGCGGGCGAAGGTGGCGCCGGAGGAGGTGGACGACGTGTTGATGGGCTGCGCCATGCCTGAGGGCGCGACCGGCGGCAACATCGCGCGCCAGATCGCGGTCCGCGCCGGCCTGCCGGTGAGCGTGCCGGGCGCCACGGTCAACCGCTTCTGCTCGTCGGGCCTGCAGACCATCGCCATGGCCGCCCAGCGCGTCCGCTCGGACGACGCCGGCATCATCGTGGCCGGTGGCCTCGAGTCGATCAGCCTCGTGCAGGTCGCCCAGAACGTGCTCGGCGCCAAGGACGAGTGGATCGACCAGCACTGCCCCGCCATCTACTGGCCGATGATCCAGACCGCCGACAACGTCGCCAAGCGCTACGGCGTCTCGCGCGAGGTGCAGGACGCCTATGCCCTCGAGAGCCAGCGCCGCACCGCGGCCGCACAGCAGGCGCGCCGGTTCGATGCCGAGATCGTGCCGCTGACGGCCGAGAAGTACCTCTACGACAAGGAGGGCAAGGTCGTCGGCACCGAGGTGGTCACCCTGACCAGGGACGAGGGCAACCGGCCCGAGACCAACATGGAGGGCCTCGCGAAGCTGAAACCCGTGGCCGGTCCCGAGAGCTTCGTCACCGCCGGCAACGCCAGCCAGCTCTCGGACGGCTCGTCGGCATGCGTGGTCATGAGCGACAAGGAGGCCCAGAAGCGGGGCTTGCAGCCTCTCGGCATCTATCGCGGCTTCGAGGTCGCAGGCTGTGAGCCGGACGAGATGGGCATCGGGCCGATCTTCGCCGTGCCGAAGCTCCTGAAGAAGCACGGCCTCAAGGTCGAGGATATCGGCATCTGGGAGCTGAACGAGGCGTTCGCCGTGCAGGTCGTCTACTGCATGGACAAGCTCGGCATCCCGCACGACCGGCTCAATGTCGACGGCGGCGCCATCTCGGTCGGCCACCCCTACGGCATGTCGGGCGCGCGGCTCACCGGTCACGCGCTGATCGAGGGCAAGCGCCGCGGCGTGAAATATGCGGTCGTCACCATGTGCATCGGCGGCGGCCAGGGCGCGGCTGGTCTGTTCGAGATCGTTTGACGCACCGGATGCCATGTGGGCATCCGAAGGCGCCAGAAAAGACCGCGCCGGGTTCCACATCATCATCCGGCGCGGGACTACCGGAGGCGGACGCGAGATGCAGGACAAGGTCGCGGCCAAGGTGCCCATGACGATCGAGGAGTTCCTCGCCTTCTACGAGGAACGCCCGCATGGCGAGAAGTGGGAGCTCATCGAGGGGGAGCCCGTCATGAGCTCGTCTCCGACCGACTGGCACCAGGTCATCGCGGCGAATATCGTCTCGGCCCTCGCCACCGGGAAGGTCGGGGCCGGCGCAGGTTGGATCCCTGCGCTCGGTGTCAGCACGTGCGTGCCGGCCTCGCAACGAAGCCTGCCCGGGCCGGACGTGATGGTTTTCGAGCACCCGCTCGGGGCACGGCGGTCGGTGAAGGAGGATGCGCTGGTGCTGTTCGAGGTCTTGTCGGACAGCAACTCGCCGAAGGATCAAGCGTGGCGCCGCCGCATGTATGCGAGCATCCCGAATTGCCGCCACTACGTGACCGTCGACTCGCGCGAGGCGGCGGTCGTGCGCTATGACGCGGATGCGCACTGGGAAGCAGCGGCGTCGCTGATCCGGCTCGAGCAGGCACTTGCGCTGCCGGCGCTCGGCATCGCCTTTCCGCTCGCGGACATCTACCGCTGGACGCCGCTCGCGTCGCCCGGCCCGAACAAGGGGGAATGAGAATGACCGAGCCCGTTTCTGGTCCCGCTGCGCCGACCACGCCCGGCTATCTCCATCGCGGTCTCGACGAGCTGTTCAGCATGGCGAGGTCGACCCCGCTCACGCCCTCGTGCGAGGCATTCTACTTCATCCGCCACGGCGAGACGGACGGCAATCACAAGCGCATCTTCCAGCATGCCGAGATTCCGCTCAACGCGCGCGGGCTGGCCCAGGCCGAGGCGGCGTCCCGTGCCCTCTCCGGTGCCGGGCTCCAGCGCATCGTCGCCAGCACCATGACGCGGGCCTGGACGACGGCGGAGATCATCGGTCGGCCGCACGGCCTCGCGCCACTTCCTGAGGACGGGCTGCGGGAACGCTGGTTCGGCGATCTCGTCGGCACACCGAGCCACGACCACGACTGGCGCGACTCGCCGCCGAACGGCGAGTCGCTGCTTCAGTTCGTGACACGCACCCAGGCGGGCGTGGCGCGATCGCTGACCGAGGCGCACCGCGCGCGGACGGCCCTCGTCGGCCACGGCGGCATCCTCTATGTGCTCGCCCCGAGCCTCGGGATCGACATCACGACGGAGCTTCTCGCCAACGCCACGCCGCTGCTGTTCGAGCGGTGCGGCGGTAGCGCTTGGAAAGTTACCCGGGTCGCCGACGTCGGCGCGCGCGGCGACAACGTGGCCTGACGCGCCGGGCTCGCACTAGCCATGTAGGCATCCGAAGGCGCGCCCACCGGATGCGCAGTAGGCGTCCGAAGGCGCACCCGCCGGATCCGGAGTGGGCATCCGAAGGCGCATCCGCCGGATGCGGAGTGGGCATCTGAAGGCGAACGCAGAAAAGAGAGACCTCCTCATGGACATGTCCGGCCAATATCGCATCCAGGCGCCGCGCGACGTGGTGTGGGCCGCTCTCAATGATCCGGAGGTGCTGAAGCGGTGCATCCCCGGCTGTCGGGAGCTCGAGCAGAGGTCGCCGACGGAGCTGGCAGCCAAGGTGGGATTGAAGATCGGTCCGATCTCGGCTGCTTTCTCGGGCGAGGTGACACTGCAGAACCTGAATCCGCCAGCTGGCTATACGATCGCGGGTCAAGGATCGGGCGGCGCCGCCGGGTTCGCCAAGGGGTCCGCCGACGTGGTGCTCACCGAGGCCGAGGGTGGCGCCGAGACAGATCTCGCCTACACGGCCAAAGCCGAGGTCGGCGGCAAGATCGCGGCGCTTGGCGGGCGGCTCATCCAGGCCACATCGAAGAAGTTGGCCGACGAGTTCTTTTCTGCGTTCGCCAAGGAGCTGAACGAGCCGCCAGCGGGTGAAGCCGCCGACCCGGCAGCCGCCGACAGCGAGCCCGAGAAGAAGAAAAGCCGGTGGGCCAAGTGGCTGGGTCGCGGCTAGCATCGCCTCCCGGCGCTTCGGCCTCGCCGGATGGATCACGCCGCGACGGAACGACTCGGCCTTCCGCCCCGCCTCACGGACAAGCCGGAAAAGCCCCACGCGCCTCCTCGAATGCACGGCCGATGCGCAGCGCCAACGGCTCCTCCAAGCGGCGCACGACGATCTGCAGGCTCATCGGCAGCCCGCCGCGCGACAAGGCGGTCGGCACCGCCAGGGCCGCGAGGTTCAGATAGTTCACCCAGCGCGTGTACATGGCCATCGGCGCGCGCGTCTCGTCGGCCTCGGCGACGGGAATTGCCGGGAACGGAATGGTCGGCAGCAGGATCGCGTCGAGGCGATCGAACTTCGACAGGAAAGCAGCGATTGCCCCCTCACGGGCTTTCAGCATCTGCAGATATTGCGCCGCGCCGATGCGCCTGCCGGACAGCATGCGTGCGCGGATCGGATCGGCGAGGCCAGACGCCGGATCATCGGCGAGCGACTGCCAGTTGGCGTAGCATTCGGCCGCGATGAACTGGCCGCACAGGTTGCCCCAGCTGTCGATGGACCCTCCAAGATCGATGGGCTCGATGCGGGCGCCGAGGCGCTCCAGAGTGGCGGTCGCCGTGCCGAGATCAGCCCTTACCTCGTCGGACATGAGTGGCAGGTCACGATCGGCGACACGCCCCAGCCGCAGGCCTTTGACGCCGCGGCCGAGCTCGGGCATCGGATCGACGGGCACGATGCCGGTCGTGGTGGCATCGCCCGCGTCGGGGCCCTGCATCACCGCGAACAGCCGTGCTGCCGTCGTCACGTCGCGCGCTAGCGGGCCGACGGAATCGAGCAGTTGCGATAGCGGTGCCACGCCGTTGCGCGGAACTCGGCCGACCGAGGTCTTCAAGCCCACGCAGCCGCAAAGCGCCGCTGGAATGCGCACCGAGCCGCCGGTATCGGTACCGAGGGCTGCCGGCACGAGACCGGCCCCGACAGCCACGCCAGACCCCGACGACGAGCCGCCAGGAATGCGGTGCACCTTCCGGTCCCAGGGGTTCCAGGGCGTGCCGACGGTGAGATTGGTCCCGTAGCCACCGAAGGCGTACTCCACGGTGTGCGTCTTGCCCGGCACGACGGCGCCGGCGGCACGCAGCTTCTCCACGACGGGCGCGTCGCGATCGGCCGGGGCGCCATTGCGGCGCGTGAGCGATCCGCATCCGGTCAGCACACCCGCGACATCGACGATGTCCTTGACGGCGACCGCCATGCCCGCGAGGGGACGGCGATCGTCACCAGCCGCGTTTCGCGCATCCACGAGGGCTGCCTCGGCGAGGGCCGTATCGCGCAGGACCGTGACGAAGGCGGCGAGGCGACCGTTCTCGCGCTCGATGTGGTCGAGCGTGCTCGCCGTCTCGGCGACGGCGCTGGTGGACTGTGCGGGCATGGGGGAGATCCGGCTCCGTTGTGTCTCGGCGGGCCGCGCAGTTGCAGCGCCCGCCTGCATCTCAGCATGCCGCAGCCGTCGGCGCCACTGCGCCTCGCGCTCTTCGGGAGGCGTCGTGCCGGGCAATCAGGCAGACGGCTTGCTCGCGGCCACCGACCGGTAGCGAGCGAAACCGGCGGCTGCCGCAATGCCGAGGATGAGCATCACGATGGCGGAGATGGTGATGGTCGGCACCGGGCCGAGCCCCGACAATCCGACGCGGTAGAGGACGGGCCCGAAAGCCTGGCCCAGAAAGAACGAGAAGGCGTGCAGGGCCACCGCCGATCCCCGCGCCTCGGGCGCAAGCTCCGTCACCTGCGTCTGGATCGAGTTGTGGATCATATAGAATCCGAAACCGACCGCTACGAAAGCGAGCACCTTCGGCGGCCAGCCGTGCGACAGCGCGAGGCCGAGCAGCCCCGCGGCGCAGACGACACCACCGAGCCGCACCAGCATGTAGATATCGATGCGCCGCAACATCGCCTTGACGGCGAGCGTGTAGAGAATGCCGCCCACTGCCATGCCGGAAATGATGTAGCCCGCCTCTTTCAGGCTGCCGATGCCATCGGCCTCGAGCATCACGGCGAGGAACGGCAGAATGCCGAAGATCGCCATCCCCTCCACGAGAACGGCGCCATAGCAGACGAAGGCTTGCGGGTTGGCGAGCACGATCGCGTAGTTGCCGAAGACGCGCTGCAGCGTGAACGGCTTGCGCTGCGCCCCTGGCAGGGGCTTCAGGCCGATGGCTCCGGCCACGAGCGCTGCGAGGCTCGCGGCGGCGGTGATCGCGAGAACGACCCGCCAACTCCAGGTCAGCGCGACCCAGCCAGCGCCGATCGCGCCCGTCAGCTGCCCGATGAGAATGGCCGACAGGATGCGCGAGAGCGCCACCTGCCGCTCGTGCATGCCGAACCGATCGCCGACCGTGGCGAAGCACAGCGGCACGATGCCGCCCGAGGCGAAGCCGGTCATCATGCGCGCAACGAACAGGATCTCGATGGTCGGCGCAAACGCCGCTGCTACCGAGCCCAGCGTCAGCATCGCCAGACAGATCTTGATCATGCGCGCCTTGCCGAAAGCGTCGCCGAGCGGACCCAGGATCGGCTGGCCCAACGCGCATGGAAAAGCGAACGCGGAGGCGAGCAGGGCGACCGTCGCAGGATCGGCGGCGAGGTCCCGGGCGAGCTCCGGCACCAGCGGATCGAGCACGCGGATCGCGAGCGAGCTCGAGAAGGCCGCTGCGGCAAGGAGAGCGAGAAGCAGCATGGTCCCCGGAAGGTGAAGGGTGTGGCAACCGGCGTGGCCGTATACAGTTGCCGGCTATGCGCCAGTTTCCGGAGCGAGGAAAGCCACGCGCCGCCGGAGCGACCAGCCGCCGCGCTCGGCATCCCTGCCTGACGGCGACCACTGCCACCCAGGCCGCCCATTTGCGGTCCCTCCTCGCTGGGGCTAGGGTCCGCCCCACAGCCCAACCGGGAGCCTCCCCATGTCAGATGCACCCAACGTGAAATCCGCTCCACACACGCCGCGCGACGAGATCGGCGTGCTCGAGGCCGCACGCGACTGGCTCGATCGCGACGGCGCCGTGGCCATCGCCACCGTGGTCGACACCTGGGGGTCGGCACCTGTCCCGATCGGGGGACAGATGGCCGTGGCCGCAGACGGGCGATTCAAGGGCTCCGTCTCCGGCGGCTGCATCGAGGGCGACGTAATCGCCGAGTCCGAGGAGATCCTGGCCTCCGGCAAGCCCAAGCTGCTCGAGTTCGGCGTCGCCGACGAGACGGCGTGGCGGGCGGGACTTCCGTGCGGCGGCAAGGTCAAGGTCTACGTGGAGCGCGTGAAGGCGGAAGGTGGAGGGCGCGAGCTCGTTGCTCGGGCCGTGGAGGCCCAGCAGAAGCGCCGTGGCCTCGTCATCCAGACGCGTCTCGAGGACGGCGCCAAGGCCGTGTTCGCGCGCGAGGACGCCAACGTCCCCGACGACGTCGCACAACGTTTCTCGACGGCCAAGAGCGGCTTGAAGGAGACCCCCGGCGGTGACGTCTTCCTGCACGCGCTGGTGCCGCCTGCGCGCATCGTGGTCGTTGGCGCATCGCACATCGGCCAGGTGCTGGCCGAGATCGCGCGCCTCGCCGGATACGAGGTGCAGGTTGTCGATCCGCGCTCGGCCTTTGCGGCTCCCGACCGTTTCCCCGGCATCACGCTACATGCCGAGTGGCCGCAGGATGTCCTGCCCAGGATCGGCCTCGACCCCTACACGGCGGTGGTGGCGCTGGCCCACGTTGGCCACATCGACGACGAGGCGCTGAAGCTGGCGCTGCGGTCGGACTGCCTCTACGTCGGCGCGCTCGGCTCGTCCCGCAATCACGCCAAGCGCAGGGAGCGGCTTCTCGCGGCCGGCATCACCGAGGCCGAGATCGCCCGCATCCGCGCGCCGATCGGCATCGACATCGGTGCCCAGACACCGGCCGAGATCGCCGTATCGGTGATGGCCGAGATCATCCGGGCGGTGCGCGGTCCCAAGCGCAAGGCCTGAGCCGCACAGCGCGACAGGGATGCCCAGGACAGGCGCCTACTCCGCCGCCTGCCCAACCGGTGCCGGCGGTAGGCCCCGTCCGCGCCCGAGCCACGCCAGCACCAGCCCCAGGGCGCCGAGCACCGCAGCCGCCTGCAACAATTGCAGGTGCGTGTAGCCGATCTTCTCGCTCCCCGGCAGCGCGAGCAGGATGCCGGCGAGCGCCAGCAGCACGCGGCCGGGCCACGCCAGCACGTTGCCGTCGAGCCGCCCGACACCCCACAGATAGCCCTGCAGCGCTGCGCAGATGAGAAAGATGCCCGCGATCGCCGTCGCGAGCACGATGACGATCTCGAGCGCCGGTCCACGGCCGATGAGCGCCGGATTGAGCACGAAGAAGAAGGGCACGAAATAGATGATCGAGCCGAGCCGCATGGCCTCGAGACCGGTCATCATCGGGTTGGACTTGGCGATCGACGCGGCTGCGTAGGCGCCGAGTGCGACCGGTGGCGTGATGAAGGAGATCATGCCCCAGTAGAACAGGAACAGATGCACGGCCATCTTGTCGAGGCCCTGCCCGATCAGTGCCGGAGCCAGCGTCACCGCAAGAAACAGGTAGGCGGCCGTCACGGTCATGCCGATGCCGAGAATGAAGCTGGTGATGGCACCCATGAGCAGAAGCAGGAGCACGTTGTTGCCGGCGATCTCGACCAGCGCATAGGTCAAGCTGCCGATTTTGCCCGACAGTGACAGCGCGCCGATGATCAACCCGACACCGGCGAGGATCGCCGCCAGCTCGGCGAAAAGCTTTCCCACCGCGACGATGAAATCGCCGAAGCGCGCCAGGTCCCAGCGGTGCTGCCGGTTGAGCTGATTGATCACCAGCAGCGCGGCTGTGGCATAGAACGGCGCCTGCGCCTCGCGCTGCAAATGCAACAGCATGATCATGAGCACCAGAAAGACAGCGACGTAATACCAGCCTTCCTTGAGCGTCTGGCCGAGCGAAGGCAGCTCCGAGACTGGCAGGCCTTTCATGCCATAGCGGGCGGCATAGGCGTCGATCTGCACGTAGAGGCCCAGATAGTAGAGGACGGACGGAAAGATCGCCGCCACCACGATCTCGGAGTAGGGCGCGTCGATGAAGGTCGCCATCACGAAGGCGGTGGCCCCCATCACGGGCGGCATCAGCACGCCACCCGTCGAGGCGCACGCTTCCACTCCCCCGGCGTAGGCTGGCCGGAAGCCGACGCGCTTCATGGCCGGGATGGTCAGAACGCCCGTGGTGAGCACATTCGTGATCACGCTGCCCGACATGGAGCCCATGAGGCCCGAGGAGAAGATGGCGACCTTCGCAGGACCGCCACGGTGATGGCCGAGCATCGAGAAGGCGAGATTGAGAAAAAATGCGCCGCCGCCCGTCATCTGCAACGCGACGCCGAAAACGAGAAAGCCTATGACGAGATTGGCAAAGGCATTCATCGGAATGCCGAGAACGCTTTCCGTTCCGAAAATATGAAAGCCGGCCGTGACATCTGGCGCCACGGATTGTCCGTGCAGGATGCCGGGCATCCAGCCGGCCACGACCGGATAGACCGAGACCACGAGGCAAATGGCGAAGATGGCTGTTCCGCCGGCTCGCCGCAGCGCCTCGAGGACCACGCCCCACATCGCGAAAGCGAGCACCTTGGCATGGAATGGCGCGCTGTACTCCCAGCCCTCGTTCAGCATGGCGTCGCCCCGCAGGGCGAAATACATCGGCGCTCCGAACGCCAGCATCGCCAAGGCCACGTCGTACCAGGGCGTACGGTCCCGGCTGCCCGAGCTGAGTGGATAGACCAGAAAAACGATCGGCAGAAGGAAGCCGAGCATCATATAGAAATATTGCGTCTCGAGCGGCACCCATGTGCCGAAAATCGGACCCAGTCCGAAAATCAGGTAGGCGGAGAGGCCGACCGACGTTAGAGCCGCCAGCGCCACGAGCATGCGCGCGAGCGAGCCGAGAACGCGTTGGCTCGACAGCTCGGCTGCCGTCGCCGTTTTCTCGCCTTCACTCATATCGATCGCCATCGAGCAATCCTTCCCTCGCGAATTGAGAGCGCAGGCGCGGCGAGCCGACAACGGCCCGTCCGCCCCGCCGCTCCGGTCCGATTACTCGAAGACGACCTCCATGCCGGCCTTTCCGAGCGCGGCAGCACGCGCCTTCATCCAGACATCTGAGAAAGATTCGTCTGCCGGCGATTTGCCCGTCAGCTCTTTCCATGCCGCCGCCAGCACGTCCTGCCGTTTCAAAAGCGCGGCGTTATGCGCGTCGTGCGCGGCAGTCCAGACGCCCTTCTCCTTGAAGTAGCGCACGGATGCAGGATGGAACGGGAAGCGGAACTCGAAGATCTGCGACGACAGCTTGTAGCCGTCCATGCCGGGGCCGCCGTCCTTGAAGTCGTCGTAGTGCTCCATGACGGCTTTGGTCAGGCCATAGGCGAGGTCGTCCGGCGCATCCGCCGTCGACACGAAGATCGGGTAGGGAACATTGCCACCCTCGTAGGGAACGGGGCCCTTGTACCCCGGCACAACATCCTCGACCTTCGACGGGATCCACCACGGCGTGATCTTGAGCGCACGCGCCCATCCGGCCTTGTCGGCGTGCGGGAGCGGCGGGAAGTAGAGGCCCTCGGGCGACGACACGAGCTGCGCGAACTTGCTCGAAACCGTCGAGCCCCACGCCGCGTCCGCCTGGCCGTTGATCACAGCGTCGATGGACTGGCCCCAGCCCGGCACCTCGACTTTCTGGACGTCGTTCCAGGTCAGACCGCCGAAGGCGAGAAACGCCTCCATATTGCGATTGAGGGCGGGGGCGCCCTTCACCCAGGTGAGTCGCTTGCCCTTCAGGTCGGCCGCGGACTTGATTCCCGACTTGGCGGAGGCGGCGAGCGTCTGGCCGTTGCGGCCGTTGTTGTTGAACAGATTGTAGATGCGCTGCGGACCCCAGGCCTTCTCGGCGAACATCAGCACGCCTTCCTGGGCATAGTAGGCAGCGACGCCGCAGGCGCACAGCTTGGACTGGCCGACCTTCAACGGCGTCATGCGCGAGACGTCATTCTTGCCAGGAATAATTCGAACTTCGGTATTATACCGCTTTTTCAACATGTTGCCGATTGCGACCGATTGCGTGTAGCCGGACGAGCCGCTCTCGTAGGCGGTCCAGGAAAGTTGCTTCGGCAGGGCAACCTCTGCTGCCATCGAGGCGGCAGGAAGAACAATCGCAGTCGTTGCAGCAATAGCGGAAATAGCCCGCCATTTCCGGCGATGCGGCTTTGTCATACGGCATTCTCCCTTGGCGGCCGCGTTCGGCCTTGTCGTTTTTGATGACGCCCGAAGCGCAACCACGCGCGGGCGTCATGACATTTTTGCAATGCTGCCATGCGATGTCAAACCGAGTCTGACTCTTGACATTTTATTGCGATTTGGAAATCGGCATCGCCAACCAATCGGAAGACGGCGCTTCAGTGCACGTCCAGAGCCGAAAATCGCTCTCGCTGGGCAGCTTGCGGCTCCTGGTTTGCGGGAGATCAACTTGGCAACGGTCCACGTCAGGTAGGGGACGGTCGGACGACGGGATGGCGCCTCCGGCCGGCCCACGGCTTCCGCTCACAGTCCAGGGCTCAACTGCAGCGGTCCGATGCGATGCCAACTCTGGCCAATCTTCTCGAGACACTCGGCGACGGCACGGTGCTCGCGCTCGCCGGCCTGCTCGTCGGCATGGCATTCGGGGCGCTTGCCCAGCAGAGCCGCTTCTGCCTCCGCGCTGCCACGGTGGAGGTCTCGCGCGGCATGCTCGGACCGAAGCTCGCGATCTGGCTGGTCTCGTTCGGCGCGGCCGTCGCCGCAACGCAGGCCCTGGTGCTCGCTGGACTGCTCGAGGTGGCCTCCGCACGGCAGCTCGCCGCACGGGGATCGCTCTCCGGCGCCGTCGCCGGCGGATTGATGTTCGGGGCCGGCATGGTTCTCGCGCGTGGCTGCGCTAGCCGGCTGCTCGTTCTCTCGGCAACCGGAAACTTGCGTGCCCTGCTGAGCGGGCTGCTCGTCACGCTCGTGGCACAAGCCTCCTACCGCGGGGCGCTGTCGCCGGCCCGTGAGTGGATCTCCGCGCTCTGGACGGTGGATGGCGGCGCACAGCGCAGCCTGCTCGCCCCGCTCCACGGTAGTGCGGTCGCCGGCATCGCGATCGGCTTGGCGTGGCTGATGCCGGGGCTCTGGCTCGCGAGACGGCACGCGGCCGGACGCTGGCGCATCACAGCCGCCGGTGGCGTCGGCCTTACCGTCGCGGCCGGCTGGTGGGCGACGTGGAGCATCTCGCAAGCCGCGTTCGAGCCCGTCGCCATCAAGAGCGTGAGCTTCACCGGTCCCTCGGCCGACACGCTCATGGCGCTCATCAATGCGCCGAGCATCCCGCTCGGTTTCGATGTCGGTCTCATTCCGGGCGTGTTCCTCGGGTCGCTGCTCGCCGCACTCGCGACGCGTGAGATCGAGTTGCAGGGCTTCGAGGGCGGACCGAGCATGCTGCGCTACATCGCCGGCGCCTGCCTGATGGGTTTCGGCGGCATGCTCGCGGGAGGCTGCGCCGTGGGAGCCGGCGTGACGGGCGGCGCCATCTTCGCCTCCACGGCGTGGCTCGCGCTGTTCTTCATGTGGGTGGGTGCCGGATTGACGGATCTCGCCGTCGACCGCACCGGCAAGGCTGACGGACGGACGGCAGACCCCGCACCTTCCGGCCTCAACGCCCGATGAGGCTCCATCCCGCAGCGAGTGCCAGATTGATGGCCGCGGCCGAGACCAGCGTGCCCAATGTCAGAACCATGCCTGCCACGCGAAGCGGCAGGCGCTCCGGCTCCTGACTGACGCCGAAGGCATGGATCAGCCGACCCGCCAGGAGCGCGAGGCCGAGAGCGTGCAGCACCGGCCTTGCGGCGCCCTGCTGCTCGGCGAGCAGCAGCAGGACGAGCGCGAGCGGCACGTACTCGGCAAAGTTGGCGTGGACGCGCTGCCGCCGAAGCAGGAGGCGATCGCCGCCATCGCCGAGAGCGACCCCGGCCCCGCGCCTCGCGCCAATGACGCGAGCGCTGAGCCCAACGAAGACGAGAGCCAGGATGCTGGCGTAGATTGGCGTGACGGCCATCGGTCGCGCTCCATATGATACGGGACCGCGCCACCAAATACATAAACTGTTGTCACTTTCAATATTGTAGTCAGTTGCGCCTCCTGACGCGCGCCTCTATGGGACGGATATGAGCGGAAGCGAGCCATCTTGCCCGGTCGCACGGGCCGCAAGGATCATCGGCAGCCGATGGACGGCCCTGATCCTGCGCGACCTGCTTCTTCGCAAATCATGCCGCTACCAGGATTTCATCGCCTCGCTCGCGGGCATTCCGCCCAACACGCTGTCGGACCGGCTCAAGATGCTGGAGGCGAACGGCATCGTGGAGCGCCGGCTCTACGAGGAGCACCCGCCACGCGCCGAGTACGTGCTCACCACCAAGGGCCGCGACCTCGGCGCCATCGTCCGCGCCATGCGCGACTGGGGCCGCAAGCACGGGTGAGTGCGTGCTACAGGCCTGCCGATCGGATGCCCCCTGCCTATCACAACGATCGAGGCCCCCCTCGACAGAGCAGCGCAGACCGACTTGTGCCCTCCCCCTGGCCACTCGGCACGGCGGTCGCGCCGTGCCACACTGCGGCAGCCAGAAACGAGGAAATGATCCATGACCACGAGAAGGGTCGCCGCCATCACGGGCGGCGCGAGCGGCATCGGCGCGGCGACGGCGGAGCGTCTCGCCGGCAAGGGCTACGACATCGCCGTCGTCGATGTGAACGGCAAGGGCGCCGAGGCGACGATCCGGACGGTGGAGGCCGCCGGACGCGCGGCGCGCTTCTATGCGTGCGACGTCTCCGATGCCCAGGCCGTCGAGGCAGCAGCCACCGCGATCGAGGCGGAGATGGGCCCCGTCGAGGTTCTGGTCACGGCCGCGGCCCTGATCCCGAACACCGAGTCGGTCCTCGACATGGACATGGCCGCGCACGAGCGCATGTGGCAGGTCAACTACAACGGTACGATCCACTCGTGCCAGTCGTTCGCGCGCCGAATGGTGCCCCGCAAGCGCGGCGCCATCGTCACGCTCGGGTCGATCAACTCGCGCATGCCGCTGCCGCTCCCCGCCTACAACCCCGGCAAGGCGGCGATCGAGCGGCTGACGCAGCTACTGGCGGTGGAGCTCGGCCGGCACGGCATTCGCGTGAACTCGGTCGGCCCCACCTACGTCATGACACCGCCTCTCCGGCAAAAGGTCGCCGAGGGGCAGCGCGACATGGGCAAGATCATGAGCGTGCATGCCCTACCCTACCTGCCCGAGCCTCGCGATATCGCCGACGCCATCGCCTTTCTCGCCTCCGAGCAGGCGCGCGCCATCACGGGCATCCTGCTGCCCGTCGATTCCGGCTGGCTCGCCGGTGTGCCCTACCTCACGTATGCTGGCGGCGTGCCGTGGGAAAAGCACTGATCGCAGATAAAAAAGCGCGCCGGAGCAGGCCCCGGCGCGCTTGACGAGCGAAGACCTGAGTCTGGCCTCAATAGGCTGAGGCGACCGCACCCACACCGTCCTTGTTGTAGATGTCGCGACGGAACTGGACGACGCCGTCCTCCGTCGCCCAGGCGGTGATGTAGGCAAAAAAGAGCGGCACGGGCTTCTTCAGCTTCACATCGAGCCGCTCGCCCGACTTCTTCATCGTCTTGACCTTATCCTCGTTCCAGCCTTGCTCCTTCACGAGCCAGGCTGCGAGGGACTCGATCCCCGAGATGCGGACGCAGCCTGAGCTGGCCGCGCGGAAATTCCGCCCGAACAGCGTTTGCGACGGCGTATCGTGCATGTAGACCGAGTGGGCGTTGTGGAAGTTGATCTTGACGAAGCCGAGCGGATTCTCGGGGCCGGGTTGCTGGCGGTAGGTCAGATTGTTCACGGCGAGATTCGACCAGTTGATCTTGGTCGATTCGAGCTTCTTGCCGTCGCTGCCAAAGGCCTCGATATGGTACTTGGCGAGCACGTCCTGGCCCTTGGCGGCCATGTCCCGACCTTTCGGCACGAGGTCCTTCGTGATCACCGTCGGCGGCAGGTGCCAGACGGGATTGAAATTCAGCTCGTGGATGGCCGACTTCAGGATGGGCGTCTGGCGGTCGATCTTGCCGACCACGCCGGCATGGCGCGAGACTACGCGGTCGCCCTCGACGGCCTCGATCTGTGCTGCCGGGATATTGACGACGATGTAGCGTTTGCCGGCGCCCCGCGCGAGTTCCTGCACCCGGTCGAGGTTGGTCTTCAGCTGCTTCAGCCGGACGGCCGCCGGAACGTTGAGGGCCGCGACCGTGCGCTTGTCGACCAGCCCCGTGGGAGTGAGCCCGTTCGAGGCCTGGAACCGCTTCACGGCCTTCTCGACCACGTTATCGTAGCCGGAGCCGCCGAAGAACCCATCCTCGCCCCCCTTGAGGTCGCCCGATAGGACGAGCCGCTGGCGAAGCAGCTCCACCGCCCGGCCACCCGAGCCGGGCTGCAGCGTGGCGTCGGGCAAGGTCGGCCAGCCACCGCGGTCGACGATCTCGGTATAGCGCTGGATGGCGGCCTTCATTGCCGCGATATTCTCGGGCGCAAGCGTCGGGAAGCCCTTGGGCGGATTGGCCTCCCACTGACGGGCGAACGAGTGGTCGTAGGGCTGCTCGATGGCTGCGGTCGTGGTCGAATGCGGATCGAACCGCGCCCAGGACTGCTGGCCGTCGTGGGCCCAACCCGATGCCGGCCCCCCGAGAGCTGCCGCCAGCAAGCCCCACGCCCAAGCCATCGGGTAACGCTTCGTCATCACCGAGCTCCTGCTCGTTTCCGGTTGCGGCGACGGCCCCTGCGCCTTCCACCGCGGTCGAAGGTGGACTGTAGCCGAAAACGGTTAACGATGCCGTAACCATCGTATTGGGATGGTACGTAAGGGGCGCGCCATCGCGTGCATGGGCGAATTCCGTCTTGTGCTCAAACGATCACTTGTCGCGCGCAGCAAACGAGGACGCGCATGGTGCCTGATGGCCACAGCGATACTGTGGCCTCGCCGCAAAGCGGCGCCGGGGGCTCCTTGTGCGAGCCGGCCTCAACTGGCCAAACCTTTGGCCACGGCTTGCGTCGCGACCGGCCGAACGAGAACCTCGTCATCCCTGCCGATCCCGAGCACGTTGCGGCCGAAGGCATCCATGCGAATCGTTCCTTCGGCTTGCTCGGCGACGCGAACCCAGGCCCGGAGGGGTGCAGGGTTCTTCCCGTAAATCTCGACGAGGCTATCCTTCGAGACTCCGAGCTTGCCGGCATCCTGCGGCGAAAGATCGACGACGCGATGCTTGCCCTTGGCTCCGACATAGGAATCGAGGCCATCGTCGGCGATCACGCGGAGCACGTGGCGCCCGGCAGCGAGCTGACCTCGCGTCCGCGACGTCGCCGCAGCATCGATCGCGTGGTTGCTGTCCAGAACGACGCCATAAACCTCACGCGCCGCCTCGGGAGAGACGAGGCCGCGCTCGGCGTCGCTCGCAACCAGGCTCGGATCTCGCGCGAGCGGGTCGCCGTAGCCGCCGCCGCCCGAGGACCTCATGACCACCACATCGTCGCGCAGGATCGGGTATCCGGTGACCTTGCCGGGGGTCTCGAACTCGACGACCTCCCCGAGACGCTCGATGCTCACATGATATGACGCAGCGCTGCCGCCGCGAAGAATGCCCCACGGCGGAACGACCCCGCGATCCGAGAGCACGGAGTATTGCGCCTCGCTTTCGAGGAGGCGAACCTTGCGCGTCATCCCGACTCCGCCCCGATGCTCTCCGGCGCCACCACCATCCTGGCGCAGCTCGCATGACTCGACGAGCAGCGGCATCTCGTTCTCGATCGACTCCACGTTGTGGATCGAGGGAAGGTTGCCGAAGTCGACGTTGACGAAAGCGCTCGCGCCGTCGGCGTCGCTGAGCCCGCCGTTGCCGCCGGCGGGTGCCTCGTAGAACACGTATTGCCGGTTCCGCCGCGGATTCCATCCACCGATGGCATTCGGAAACGAGCTGCCGGAGAGATCGCCCGAGACTTTGTCCGGAATGATCTGGGCGAGCGCACCGAGACTGACCGAGACCGCACGTTTGCGCACCTCCCCGTGCGCTCCTGCGGGCGCATCCAGGGCGACGTTGAAGATCGAGGCCGGCGGTGCCTTGAGCGTGATCGGCCGGAACGCGCCGTCGTTGACGGCACCGCCGGGGTCGAGCGTCGATTTCACCGCGACGAAGACGCCGGCACCCGCGACGGCGAGCGAGTTGTTCACGACTCCCGGCACTTGCGGGTTGCTGCCCTCGAAGTCGGCGATGATCTGGTCGCCACTGACGGTCAGCTTGAGTCGCGCGAGCACCGGGTCCAGCTTCCCGGCGTTGTAGAACTCGAGATAATCCTCGTAGACGTAGTCGCCGTCGGGCAATTCGGCGATTTTCGCGCGCAGGCGCCGTTCGGTCCGGTCGAGATTGAGGTCGATGCAGCGCAGCACCGTGTCGGTGCCGTACTTACCGAGCAGCTTCCGGATGCGGCTTTCGGCTATCTTGCAGGCCCCCATCGACGCATTGAGATCGCCTTCGCGCTCCATCGGGACACGCATGTTGGCGAGAAGCAGCGCCCGCGCCGCATGGTTGATCTTACCGCGATCCCAGATCTTGATAGGCGGGATGCGCACCCCTTCCTGGTAGATATTGGTCGAGAGGCCGGAGTAGCTGCCCGGCACCATGCCGCCGACGTCGACCCAGTGTGCGCGGACGGCCGGCACGATCAGGAGCCTGCCGTTCTCGTCGAACACCGGATAGATCAGCGTGACGTCGTTGAGGTGCGTTCCGCCGCGATAGGGGTCGTTGAGCAGGATCGCGTCGCCCGGATGCAGATCGTCCTTGAACTCCTCGAAGGCGCATCGCACGCCCCAGGGCAGCGGCAGCACATGCCCCGGATGGTCCCACCACTGCGCCACCAGCTTGCCGTCGGCTCCGAATAGCCCGCAGGAGAAGTCGTCCATCTCGTAGATCACCGACGAGTAGGATGCCCGGATGATATTGGCACGCATCTCGCGGACGATCGCGATCAGGCCCTCGCAGACCACCTCGAGCGTGATGGGATCGATGGCGACGCCCTCGGCGGCGGTCGGCTTGCCGTTCGACATGATCAGGCCCTTTCCAGCATCAACTCGCCATCGCCGACCACTGTCGCGGTCCACCCTGGTGGCACGATCGTCGTCGAGCCGCTCTCCTCGATGACCGCCGGCCCGGTGACGACCTGCCCCAGCGCAAGCCGCTCGCGCACGACGACGGGCGTGGGGCGGAATTGGCCCGCCAGGTACACGTCCCGCGTGCCGGCGACGCAATCGTCGCGACGGCGGCTCGAGACGGATTTGCGCATGGCTGGCTTCTTCACGCGACCGATCGCGGCGAGCCGGAAGCTGACGATCTCGACGGCCCCGCCGCTGCGATGCCCGAAGCGCTTGTCGTGCACGTCGCCGAAAGCCCCGATGGCCTCGGCTGCCGTGCCAGCCCGCGCGAGGTCGACTCCGAGCTCCCACGACTGGCCCAGGTAGCGCATCCCGGCGGAGCGGCGCAGCTCGATGTCGCCGGCTGCAACACCCTCGGCAGCGAGATCCTGCCGAGCCTGGGCTTCCATCGCCGCGAAAGACGCTTCGATCCGCTCCCACGTCCCGTCGTCCACAAGCATCGTCCGCGTCTGCACGTAGTCCCGCCGCAAATCGGAGATCAGCGAGCCGAAGGCTGCGAAGTTGCCGGGTGCCAAAGGAACGAGGATGCGTTGCATCTCCAGCTCGTCGGCAATCGCGGTCGCATGCATCGGACCGGCCCCTCCGAACGGCAGCAGCACGAAATCCCTGGGATCGTGTCCCTCCGCGATCGAGATCTGCTTGATGGCCGACACCATGCGTGCCACCGCGATGCGCACGATGCCATCGGCAAGCCTGATCGCGTCGAGGCCGATGCGCGAGCCCAGTCGCTCGAGTGCAGCCAGTGCGAGATCCCGGTCGAGGGCGATCTGTCCGCCGAGCGGCGAGCCGGGCGACAAGCGGTTGAGAGCCAGGTTCGCATCGGTCACGGTCGGCACGGTGCCTCCGCGCCCGTAGCAGGCAGGGCCGGGTGAGGCGCCCGCACTCTGAGGACCGACCATGAGAATGTCGCCGGCATCGAGCCAGCCGATCGAGCCTCCGCCGGCGCCGACGGCGTTGATCGCGATCTGCGGGAGGCGGTTGGCGTAGGTCGCGATCCGCTGCTCGTTGGTGACCGGGATCGTCAGGCTCTCGATCAGGCAGACGTCGGTCGACGTGCCGCCCATGTCGCACGTGATGATATCGGGAATGCCGAGCGCCGCGCCGAGATGGACCGCGGCCGCCACACCGCCCGCCGGCCCCGACAGCACCGTCGCCGCCGGGAGCTGCATGGCTCGCGCTGCCGTCGCCACCCCGCCCCCCGACGTCATGATGTAGAGGCTGCGCTTGAAGCGGCGCGCGGCGAGGCTCTCCTCGAGATGCCGCAGATAGCGGCCCATCAACGGCCCGATGTAGGCATTGAGAGCGGTCGTATTGAACCGCTCGTACTCGCGCAGCTGCGCCAGCACGCCCGACGAGGTGCAAACGAAAAGATCAGGCCGCTCGCGCTTCACGATCTCCTCGGCCGTCCGCTCGTGTGCCGGGTTCGCGTAGCTGTGGAGGAAGCAGATGATGACCGCGACGTCGCTGCCGAGCGGCAGCCTCGAGACCGCGGCACGCACATCGTCCGGCTGCAGCGGCTTCAGCACCGTCCCGTCGTACATCAGGCGCTCGTCGATCTCGAGCGCACGGGTGCGAGGCACCAGGGCCGGTGTCTTCTGGGTGCGGATGTCGTAGAGCGTTGGACGGTTCGTGCGACCGATCTCGAGCACATCGCGGAAGCCGCGCGTGACGAGCATCCAGACCTCGGCGCCCTTTCCCTCGAGCACCGCATTGGTGCCGATCGTGACGCCGTGCACGAAGCGGTCGATCTCGCCGGCATCGATCGCCAGCTTGGCGAGCACGTCGAGCACACCTTGCGTCGGATCGGCAGGGGTGGACGCGGCCTTGGCGAACGACAACTCGCCGGTGGCATCGTCGTAGGCGACGGCGTCCGTGAACGTGCCGCCGACGTCGACTCCAATCCAATGCATGTGGTGTTCCCCGAGCGCCATCGATCGATCCAGGTCACCCGAGCACGCACGCGGCTGTCAAGCTCGAGAGCCCGGCGACCAATTCCGCCCGCGGCCGGCGGCCGGGAACCATCGCGTGCACTTTCGCTCTCACCTAGCGCAGCACCATGCCCGGCGTCGGCAGAATGGCCGGAATCGGTCCCGCCTTCGTCGGATCGACCGACGGTCGGCGGAACAGATGCGGCACAGCCGAAGCGTAGGCGGCAGCGGCCTCGATGGCGCTGTCCTCTCGCAGCCGTCTGGCCGCAAGCTGGATGCCGACTGGCAACCCCGACGCGGTCGAGCCCGCCGGCAGGGAGATGAGCGGCAGTCCTGTGATGCTGAAGGCGTAGCAGGGGAGGAACACGTCGTAGAAGCGTTCGACCGCCTTGCCGCCCACGCGCTGCGGCAGCGGCACGTCGAGCCGGAAGGGCGGCGCGCCGCATACAGGCGTCAGGATATAGTCGAACGTCGACATGATCTTGCAGACCCGCCGCCAGTAGGCCGTTCGCAGCCGCTCGGCCTGAACGATCGTGCGGACATCCATCTTAAAGGCAGCTTCGACCTGATTTTTCAGTTGCCCGGTCATCAGGTCGCTGTGCTTGTCATAGCGATCGGCGTAGCGCGCCACCATGCCGAAGCTGCGTGTCCCTGCGACGATATCCCTGAGATCGGACGCGTCGAATTCGATCTCCTCGACGCGCGCGCCGAGCCTCTCCAACGTTGCCGCGGCTTGGCGCGTGAGCAGCGCAACCTCCGGATCGACCGGCACGATGCCGCCGAGATCGATGGTGAGCGCCACCCGCCGCCCTGCGAGGCTCACGCGCGGCGCCGCAGTCGCGATCGGATCGAATGGCGACGCGGGCAGGCTGGTCGGATCGCGATCGTCCGGCCCCGACATCACGGAAAGCATCAACGCAGCGTCGGCGACAGTCGTAGCCAGCGGCCCCGCGAGGTGCGGCACGAGCGTGTCCCAAGCGAAATCCGTCGGATAGAAGGGCACGCGGCCCGGAGCCGGCCGGATTCCGACGAGGTTGTTGAACGACGCGGGGATGCGGATGGAGCCGCCGAGATCGGTTCCGACCGCAATGGGTGCGAAACCGGCCGCCACCGCAGCGCCCGATCCGCCGCTCGAGCCGCCGGCCGTCACCATCGGGTCCCAGGGATTGCGAGTCGTGCCGAAGATGAGATTGCTCGTATTCACATCGTGCGCGAACTCGGGCGTATTCGTCTTGCCGAGGAGAATTCCACCCGCGGCCGTCAGGCGTTCCACGCAGATCGCGCTTTCCGAAGGGACATGGTCCTGCATGAGGCGGGAGCCGAACGTGGTGAGCAGGCCCGCGGTTTCCAGGTTGTCCTTGACGAGAAACGGCACGCCCTCGAGCGGACGAGGCGGCTCGCCCCTCGCCAGACGCTTGTCGATCGCGGCGGCGGTGCCGGCGGCGTCGGGATTGCGCGTGCAGACGGCATTGATCGAAGGGTTGAGCGCGTCGATCCGCTTCAGGAAGGCATCCGTCACCTCTGATGCGGCCAGCTTGCGCGTCGAGACCGCGGACGCGATCTCGACGGCGGTCATCTGCGTGATGTCGCTCATTTCGGCGCCTTGAAGCTCGAGGCGTCCATGGTGATCGAGCGCTCGGCATAGCACCAGGCGCCATTCTCCTTCACGAGGCGGTCGACGTAGCTGCCGACATCGGCGAGCTCCGGCGGCTGCCCAGGCTCCCCGTTGTAGCCGTGCAGGTAGCAGCGCCCGGTCACGGAGCCGTCGGGCTGCCTCTGGAGGTGCAGGCTGCCATTCCAGTGCCGCCGGTATCGCGTGCCCCGGCGAGCCGCGTCGGCACGCTTGAAAGCGCGCAAAGTCTCGCGTCCTTCGTGGCGAAGGCCGATGCCGTCGATGCGCAGGACACCCTTCTCCGCGAAGCACGACGCATAGCCGTCCGCATCACCGGCATCGCTGCATAGGTTGTAGTAGGCATAGAGATTGTGAATTTCGGCGAAGTCTTCAGGCGATAATCCGCTGACGCTGCTCATCACACCGTTCCTCTATGCTTGGTTGTGGACGTCGCGAGCGTAGCAGCGATTGTCTCGCCGAGGCCGGCAAATTGCGATTTCGGCTGCCCGGCTCTTCCACAATCTTTCGGCGCGTACGCCCGTGGTGGCACCGTTTGCAATCGGGCTCTCACAATGATTGGCTGAGGCGCGGATGCACGTGGCAGCGCTTCGGCACGCTACGGCGCGACGAGTGGGATTTTCGGGGGCCGAGCATGCAGGACGACGAGGCGGAGCTCGGCACGGTGGGGCTCGCCGGGCCGCACGTGTTCAAGCTTCGGGGCGAGCTGGTCATGCTGGCGGCGGACGTGGCGCGCGCGTTCGGCGTGGAGACGCGCGAGGTCGTCCAGGCGATCAAGCGCAATCCGCTGAAGTTCGCCGCGGCCCATGCCTTCCAGCCGACCGAGGACGAGCTCGAGCCGCTGAGATCACAGGGTGTGATCTCCCGCAAGGGCTGGGCGCCGACGGTGATCACGCAGAAGGGCGTCGTCCGGCTCGCCACGGTTCTCAACGCCCCGAAGGCGCTCGAGGCCACCGACCAGATCATCGATCTCTTCGTGGGCATCTACACGCAGCTCCGGCAGGGGCAAGGCACGGTGGTCGTCGAGAACCCGTCCCGATTCCTTCTCGACGACGAGGCGGTCGACCAGATCCGGCGGTTGCGCCGCCGCCTCGCCAAGGCGATCGAGAGCCTTCTCGACAGCACCATCGACTCGAAGCGCAAGACCACCGTGGGCGAGGCCCTCGGCACGACGGCTTCGGGCCTTCTCGATCATCTCGATGCCTGGCTCGCGCAGCCGCGTGTCAAGAACGAGCAGATCGCTGCCGAGACGATGAAGGTGATCGAGCAGACGCGCGACATCTACGAGCGCCGGCAGGCCGACCTCGAGCGTTCCAGCGCCGAGACGGAGCGCATCGTGCTCGAGAACGTCAAGACCAAGCTCGACCTGGTCGAGAAGATTCTCGCCATGACGGACAAGCTTGAGCCCGGTACGCTGGCCGAGGTTCTGCCGCCTTTCGCCGACGCGCAACGCCTGCTGCCGGGACGCAAGGGGCGGCGCAAGGACGATGGCTGACACGGTCGCAAATCCGGCCGACAGCGCTCCAGGGAGGATCGAGATGCCGCTTTCTGCGGAGACACGCGACAAGCTCAAGACCGTCTCGACGGCGACCATCACCACGGCGCTGTTCAAGCGGGGCCTGCGCATCCAGATGATCCAAGGCGTGCAACCGCTCGATCCGGCGAAGCCGACGATGGTCGGCGAGGCGTTCACGCTGCGCTACATCCCGGCACGCGAGGACCTGAACCCCATCACGGTCTTCAATGACCGCAATCATCCGCAGCGCAAGAGCATCGATTCCGACTGCCCTCCGGGATGCGTCTTCGTCATCGACAGCCGCAAGGACGCGCGCGCCGCCTCGGCCGGTGCCATTCTCGTGACGCGCCTCATGAAGCGCGGGATCGCCGGCATCGTCACCGACGGCGGGTTTCGCGATGCAGCGGAGATCGCGGCACTCGACATCCCTGCCTTCCATCAGCGACCGTCGGCTCCGACCAACCTGACGCTGCATCAGGCCATCGACACCACCGTGCCGATCGCCTGCGGCGACGCCCCGGTGTTCCCG
>JBFWQN010000011.1:0-25074 GCA_050249405.1 Hyphomicrobiaceae bacterium
AAAGAGCTGGCCCGGCCCCTCTAGCGCGCGACCGGAGGCGAGCAGCGCCCGAGTGTGGTTGCCGCATGGAACGTTCCGCCTGCGGCTCGTGTCCAGCGCGTGTCAGGCGGACGATTGCACGACGGTGCCGCTGCTGCCGGCCATCGCGGTATGGCGGCCGGCGATGGCCGACCTCAAGCGCTCCGGCAGCTCCGCCCAAGAGATAGGCTTCGTTTCCACCGCATCTGCGCCGATGGCGAGCGCCTCCCGGAACGCGTCCTCGTCGTGACGCGCCGAGACGACGACGATGGCGAGGTGATGCAGACGCGCCGAGCCCCGCACCAGCGCGATGAGGCGCAAGCCGTCGATGTGGGGCATGGTCAGGTCGACGAGAGCGATGTCGAAGCCGCCGCTGTCGAGCAGCTCGAGGCCTTCGACGCCGTCGGCGGCGGTCGCGACGTCGAAACCGGCACGTGCGAGACAAGCGGCGGCGAGCCCCGTGAAGATCGGGTCGTCGTCCACGACGAGGACCCGCTGCCGCCGCACCAGCCAGTGAATGTTCTCGGACATGGCAGGTACCTATTTCACCAGTGACACGGGCTGGCTGGCGCCGCGGATGCCGTGCGGGACCGGAACGTCGGTCAGGTCGTAGTTGGCATTGAGCACGAGGTGCGGGCCGTTCAGCAGCACCAGCCGGCGCGCCACGATCGCCGTGTAGGCCGACTCGCCGCCGACGCCCGCATCCCCGTCGATGACGAGGCTGTTGCGGGGCAAGTAGACGGTGCCGACCAGCTCCTGCGCGCTGCGGCTCAAGATGGTGTGCGTCAGCAGGGTGGATTGCTGGCGCGAGCCGAAGAACAACAGGCCCGCCAGCGGCCCGGACTTCGAGGCCTTGAGCTTTACCGAGGACTCCGGGCCGAAAAACAGCCACGCCGTCGAATCGAGATAGAACGTCACGCCGTCGCCAACGAGCCTCGCCGATCCGCTCAACATGAGCGGCTTGCCCTTGATGCTGTAGACACCGGGCGCAAGCGTGACTTCGGCTGTGCCCTGGATCGTGAGCCCGCCGCAATAGACACCGGGCTGGAGCGTGACCGTTTTGCTGTCGATTTTCACGTCCTTGAAGTCGCAGACGGCGACGCTCGGCTCGGCGCGCGAGGCGAGGGGATCGTCGAACGTCGGGCAGTCGGCGAGGGGAGCCGGAGAGATCGAGCCTGCTGCAACGACGCCACCGGCGGAGCAGACGACCTGCGCGGCGAGCTGAGCGTTGTCCCGCACCACGATCGAGGACGACGACGTCGAGTTCGAGAACACCGAGCAGCCGTTGCCGGTCAGGCGCGCGGAGCGCACCAGCCAGATGGCCATGGGCTCTTTCGGGTCGAGTGCCAGGACGCAGACGTTCGGGCGGCCGACAATGCGCGCGACGGCCGTCACATCAAGGTCGATCGCGCCGATGCCGAGGCTGCCGAAAACCGGGCGCGTCGCCTGGCGGGCCGTCACCTCCACCTCGAGGGGGTCATCCCGGACCACCGTCTCGAGCGTGGCCAGAGCTCCGGCGCTGCCGTTCGCTGCCAAAGCCGTGAGCACCATCGCCCGGACCACTTCCGGCACATTCTCGCGCCGTGCGTCGGAGAGGCCGAGCTCGCGTGCCGCAGCGAGGGCGGCCTTGTCGATGGCGGCCTGCAAGCGACCGCGCTGGGTCAAGGCCTGGCCGAGGTCGAGTGCACCGCCGACGACGAGCAGGAGCACGGGGAGAACCATCGCGAAAGTCACGGCGCTGGCACCGCACCGGTCGGCGAGCGTTCCTCTCAATGCCTTATAGAGCTTGCCCATCGCTGTTCTTTCGCGCCGGCCGCCGACAGCTCCTGATAAACGCTGTGGAGGCGGCCAGCGAGCCAAAGCGCCCCGCAAGACAAATGAAGCATTAAGCGAAATGTCGACGCTTCCCGTTGGCCGTCATCGCAAGCGCCGGTCAGACCTGCTCCGGCTCGGCCAGCAAGCGACCAATCTCGTACTTGAGGCGGCACCACGAGACCGGCTTCGTCATGACGGCGCTTGCGCCTGCATCGAGCGCGCGCTGGATCGAGGTGTGATCCTCGTTCGACGTCACGACCACGATCGGCAGCCTGCGCGTGCGCGGGTGGCCCCGCAGGCACTGGATCAGCGCCTGCCCGTTCACCCCGGGCATCATCAGGTCGAGGATGGCGACGTCGAAGGGCTCCGACGAGGCGAGCCGCCACGCATCGAGGCCGTCGGAAGCCTCGACGACCTCGTCGACCAGGCCGGCGAGCCGGGCGCGCATCAGCTGGCGGAGAATCGCATCGTCGTCGGCGACGAGGGCGCGCAAGCCTGCGGGCAGCTTTCCGGCGCTGTCAAATTTGCTCGGCATTGGTCGTTGTTCTTTCGGAACCCGTCCGAAAGGGTAGCCCAAACGGATGAACAACCGGCTGACCGGGCTGGTTAAGCGCTCATGAAGCGGGGCGGTTGGGTGCAGCCGGCGCCGAGGCGGGATTCTTCACGCATTTTCTCTAGAACGCGGCCTTCGTCCCTCCTTCGCCTGCGCCAGCTCCATGTCGCGACGCTTTCCAGCCCACGATCGCTCGATCCGCCATAGGCTGGCGGGAACGGTGCTCGTGGCGGTCGTCGTGGCGTGCCTGCTCGCAGCGGTGGCCTCCACATGGCGGGAGACGGAGCGGCGGTTCGGTGCGAGCCGAGAGGCGCTGCAGGCGATCGCGGCGGCACTGGCTGCCTCCTCGGCCGAGCCCGCGGCCAGCCGCGACGTCAAGCGCATCGCTGCCGCCGTCAACGCCATCCGCACGATGCCGAGCGTCCGCTATGTGCGCGTCGCCGACGAGGACGGCCGGCGTCTCTACGAGACGGGAGCCGGCATCCTTCTCGGCTCGAGCCTCGAGGCGCTTGCGCCGAACCGCGAGCTCGGCGCCTTCTCGTCGGTGCGGCTCGGCTCGTATCTGGTCAGTGTCCCAATCGTTCACGGGGGCAAGAGGGTCGGCAGCCTGGCGCTCATTGCCGATCTGAGCGCGCTCAGGCGGGCGCTGATCGAGAGCCTTCTCGAGAGCCTAGCGGCAGGCGTCGTCGCGGCGGCTATCGGCGTCGCGCTGTCGAGCCGTCTCAGGCGCGCGATCACCACGCCGCTGACGCGTCTGACGGAAGCCGCCGAGGAGATCGGCCGCACCGCGGATTACCGCCGCACCGTGCCGGCAGGCGAGGCGGGGACCGACGAGACAGTGCGCCTCGTCCGGGCCTTCAACGCCATGCTCGGCGAGGTTCGCGACCGGGATGCGGAGCTGCGCCGGCAGAGAGACCGCCTCGCCGACGATGTGGCGGCAAGGACGGCCGAGCTTGCCGACGCCAAGGAGGCGGCCGAGCGGGCCAACGCCGCCAAATCGGACTTTCTCGCCACCATGAGCCACGAGATCCGCACGCCCATGAACGGCATGCTGGTGATGGCCGAGCTGTTGGCCAGCGAGGACCTGGGCCCGGCTGCGCGTCACCAGTGCGAGGTGATCCTGCGCTCCGGCCAGACGCTGCTCGCGCTCATCAACGACATTCTCGATCTGTCGAAGATCGAGGCGGGGCGGCTGGAGCTCGAGCGTCTGCCGCTGTCCCCCCGAGCGGCGGTGGCCGACGCGGTGGCGCTCTACTCGGGGCACGCCGCGGCAAAGGGGATCGCCCTGCTCGCCGAGGTGGCGCCCGATGTTCCGGACGGCATCGTCGGCGATCCGCTGCGCATCGGCCAGGTGCTGGGGAACCTCGTCGGCAATGCCCTGAAGTTCACCGAGCGGGGCAGCGTCACGATCGGCGTGGAGGTGGTTGCTGCGGCGGGCGCTGCTGCAAACGGCCGGCTCCGCTTTCGGGTCGCGGACACGGGCATCGGCATTGCCGCCGACAAGCTCGCGGCCGTCTTCGACGCCTTCACCCAGGCCGAGCGCTCGACGACACGGCGCTATGGCGGCACCGGCATCGGCCTCACCATCTGCAAGCGGCTGGTCGCGGGCATGGGCGGCAGCATCAGCGCCGAGAGCAGGCCTGGAGCCGGCACCACGTTCGCCTTCGAGCTGCCCTTGGAGCCGGTTGCGCTGCCGGTCCTGCGCGCCGTGGCGCCAGCGTCTGACGGGGCGGGGAGCTTTGCCGGCCGCCGCGTGCTCGCCGCCGACGACAGCCCGGTCAACCGGGAGGTGCTGGAGCAGGCCCTTGCGCGGCTCGGCATCGCGGTCACGAGCGTGAGCAGCGGCGAGGCGGCGCTCGCGGCGATGGCGCGCGAGCGGTTCGATCTGGTCTTCATGGATGCCAGCATGCCGGGCATGGACGGCTTCGAGGCAGCCCGGCGCATGCGGGCCTGGGAGCGCGAGAACGCCATGCCGCCGGTGCCGATCGTGGCACTCACGGCGCATGTGCTCGGCGCCGAGGCCGAAGCCTGGCGGGCGGCCGGCATGTCCGGCCTCGTCACCAAGCCGTTCACGCTGGCATCGATCAGCGACTGTCTGGCTCGCTGGCTGCCCAAGGGTCCTGCCGATGCAGCCGGCGCCGATGGTGCGGCGACGGCGGGTCACGAGCTGCCTGGCGGATCACCCGAGCCCGACGCTGCCGAGGCTCCTCTGCTCGACCGGGGGGTGCTGCGATCGATCGAGGAGATCGCCAGCCCCGGAGGCAACCTGCTCGATCGCATCGCCGGGCTCTACATCGAGCATGCTCCGGCTCTGCTCGCGGCGCTTGCCGCGACGCCGGGCGACGATGCCGCGAGTGTGGCCGAGGCGGCTCACGCCTTGAAGTCGGCGTCGCGCAACATGGGCGCCTTGCGGGCGGGCGATCTGGCCGGGGCCATCGAGGATGCGGCCCGGGCCGGGCACGCGCGAGATGCCGGTGCGCTCGCGAGGCTCGAGGCTGCCGTCGACCTCACGATCGCCGAGCTCGGCCGCATGCGCGAGGCCGGCTCCGTCATCCGGGGCGGCGTCACGTCGCCTTCTGCGGTCGCCTGAGCAGCACGACCAGCGGCACCGCTGCGGCGGCAACCACCGTGAACAGGCCGAACGCATTGATGTAGGCGATGACGGCCGACTGGCGGGTGATCTCACGCGACAGCCGCTGCAGGCTCGGCGCGGTGGCGACCTCCCAGAGGCCGGTGACCCAGGGCAGCGCCAGCGTGCGGTTGTAGGGTGATGTCAGCTCGGCCAGCAGCGCGTAGTTGACACCCGTCGAGCGGATCACCTCGGCGACCGAGACCGAGATGAAGAAGCTGGCGCCGATGTTGCGCAGGAGGTGGTAGACGGCGAGCGCCTCCGGCAGCTTCTCGCGCGGGATCTCGTCGAAGGAGACCAGGGTGAGGCCCACCACGAGGATGCCGCTCGAGATGCCCTGCAGGATGCCGTTGAGCTCGAGCTCGCGCACCGACACGTTGACGTCCATCTGCATGAGGCCGTAGCCGGCCATGGCCTGCAGCAGGAAGCCCAATCCAATGGTGGCGCGCGGATCGACCCGCGACATGAAGATGATGGCGAAGAAGCCGATCAGGCCGCCGAAGCCGCGCGAGGCGACAACCTGGCCGACGATGATATCCGGATAGCCGAGGTGCACCCGCATCAGGGTCGGCAGCAGCACCATCGGCGTGAAATTGAGCATGCCGAACGCGGTGATCAGCAGGATGCCCAGCATGTAGTTGCGGTGGAGCAGCAACTTGAGATCCAGGAAGGGCCGCTTCACGGTCAGGCTATGTGCGAGGAACAGGTAGAAGGCCAGTACGCTGAGGGCGAGCGAGCCCTGGATCTCGAGCGAGTCGAACCAGTCGAGCCGCTGGCCGCGCGCGAGCATCCACTGCAGCGCGCCAACGGCAACCGAAAGCAGCAGGAACCCCGTCCAGCTGAGGTAGAGAGGCCCCTTCCTCAGGTCGCGCGGCAAGGACGACCAGAGGCCGAGCGTGGCGATCGTGCCCACCGGAAAGAGCACGTGGAACGCCCATCGCCAGTTGGCGAACTCGGCCAGATAGCCGCCGAGGCTCGGCCCGATGATGGGGCCGAGCGTCACCCCCATGCCGTACATGCCGAGCACCATGCGGTGCTGGCGGGGTGGGAACACGTCGAGCAGGATGGTCTGCACCAGCGGCACGCTGGGCGCGCCCGCCGCCCCCTGCACGATGCGCCAGAGCACGAGCTCCTCGATCGACGAGGCTTGCCCGCACAGCACCATGGTGACCGTGAAGATCCCCGTCGAGCAGATCATCACGGTGGAGCGTCCGAAGCGGCCGACCAGCCATCCCGTCATGGGCATGGCAATGGCCGTCGCCAGGATGTTGAAGGTGACGGTCCAGGAAATCTCGTCCGGCGTGGCCGAGAACGAGCCCTGCATCTGCGGCAGAACGGTGGAGGCGACGAGGATCGAGGTGAAATAGAGCGCAACGGTCAGCACGCAAGAGAACAGGATCAGCCACCGTCTGCCGACACCGATCTCGACTCTCGCCTGCTCCGTCGCCGCGACCATGCCCCTCGCCTGTCTCTGCTGCCGGACCTTTGCACAATGCCTGCCGCGCATCCAGGGCGCCGGGGCATCCTCGCCCGACCGCCGGTCCGCTCATCAGTCGCTGGCCGCGCCGCGCACGACCAGTCAGACCTGCAACACGATCTTGCCGACGTGGCGGCTCGACTCCATCAGGCGGTGTGCCTCCGAGGCCTGGGCGAGAGGGAAGGTCGAATCGATCACCGGCTTGAGGCGGCCGGCAGCGACGTGCGGCCAGACCCGCTCCTCGATGGCGCGCGCAAAGCCTGCTTTCACGACCCGGGTGCGCGGTCTCAGCGTCGAGCCAGTGAGCGTCACGCGCTTCATCATCAGGCGGGCCACGTTGATCTTGACCTCTGCGCCCGCGAGCGACGCGATCTGCACGATGCGCCCATCCTCGGCCGCCGCGACGATGTTGCGCTCGGTGTAGTCGCCGCCGACCATGTCGAGAATGACGTCGGCGCCGTGGCCGCCGGTCGCCGCACGCACCTCCTTGACGAAATCCTGTGCCCGGTAGTCGACCGCAACGTCGGCGCCGAGCGCGCGGCAGCGCGCCACTTTGTCGGGGCCTGCGGCGGTGGCGATCACCCGGTTGCCGAAGGCCTTGGCCATCTGGATCGCCGTGGTGCCGATGCCGCTGGTGCCGCCGTGGACGAGCAGCCACTCGCCGGGGGCGAGCCGCCCACGCTCGAAAACATTGTTCCAGACGGTGAACACGGTCTCGGGCAGGGCCGCCGCCTCCGTCATGGACAGTCCTGCAGGAACGGGCAGCGCCTGCACATCCTCGGCGATGCACCAGGGCGCATAGCCACCGCCATTGACGAGCGCGCACATTTGGTCGCCGATCTGCCAGCGCGTCGCACCCTCGCCCAGGGCGGCGACGCGCCCTGCGATCTCCAGACCCGGAAGCGGGGAATGACCGGCGGGCGGCGGATAGAGGCCCAATCGCTGCTGCACGTCGGGGCGGTTGACGCCGGCCGCGGCCACCTCGACCAGAATCTGGCCCGGGCCGGGCATGGGCACCGCCACCTCGGCCGGAACCAGCACCTCGGGGCCGCCCTTCCCATCGATGACGATGGCGGTCATGGTGGCGGGGATCGTCATGGCTGCTCTCCTCGAACCTCGGAACGTGATTACCGGTGCGCTTGATGCGCCCTGCGAGGAGCAGAGACAAGGCGCGACCTCAGTGCCGATGTGTCCGTTGGGTCCGAAGGTCCATCTCCATGCGATCCCGGCCGAGGCGAGACACCACGTCAAGGTCGAAAAACCGGGACGGCCGCGACTTGAGGCACAGCGCCTTGCGTGCTTCCTTCGCAGGACTGGAAAAGTCAGGAGGCCCCGATGGACTGGGACGAGCCCCGCGCGAAGACGAAGGCCGGGATCACACCCGGAGAGAAGCTCGACGGATGGTCGGTCGCCGAGCTCGAGGCACGTGTCGCCGCTCTCGAAGCCGAGATCGCGCGCACGAAGGCCGAGATCGGCGCCAAACGGAAGCACAACGCGGCTGCGGATGCCCTGTTCAAGCGCTAGCCGGGGCCATTTCGATGCTTAATGCGGCGCTGGCAACGAAACGTTTGCCATTAAGCGTCTCTTTACCTTCGTCGGCTAATTTCGGAGGCATCCAGTCCTTCTGGATGGGAGTGGTTCCTGTCCACTCTGTTTGACGCCTCCCTGTTAGACTTCTGAGCCGCCCTCGGGCGGCTCAATTTTTATCCGTGCCTCAACTTTCCCGTATTGCAGTGGTCATTTCGAGACAGGTCTTTAACCCCTGTCGGCGATCCTCCCCTTCACAGGAGCAGCCGGGAGCGGTATGCGAATCGTAGTCCCTGCAAGTCGCAGGCAGTAATCGAGGTGAGCGGTGGGTAGCGTAGTCGGTTCGAGCAAGGGTGTGACTGTCTCCTTCGCGGAGCGCTTCGCCAACTCGCAGCAGTTCGACCAGGTGTTCAGGGAAGGCATGGCGCTCGTCGAGGCGACGGCCAACTACCTCGAAGGGCCGGGCCGGCGCGAGGTGAAGGCGATCGGTCCCAACGCCAGCATGCTCTATGCCTCCGAGAGCATGCGCTTGACGACGCGGCTTCTGGAGCTGGCGTCGTGGCTGGTCATCCGCCGCGCCTTGAAGGCGGGCGAGATGGAGCTCGAGGAGGCCCGCCAGAAGCGGCGGCGGCTGCGGCTCACGGCGGTCGGCAGGCCAGGGCACGTCAAGGGCTACGAGGAGCTGCCCGTCAAGCTGCGCGAGCTGATCGAGGCGAGCTTCGCCTTGCACGACCGCATCGTGCTGCTGGATCGGGCGCTGGAGCGTCCCGAGCCCGTGGTCGCGGAGCTCGTCGTGAACCCGGTCGGAGACCAGGTGGACCGCCTTTCAGCCGCTTTCATGGCCCGCGCGGCGGGCGGCTGAGGCCGCTACCGGGATCGTGCCCTGCGCGAAAAGAAATGGCCGCCTCGAGGAGGCGGCCATAAACGTATCGGCGCCAGCGCTCTGCGCTCAGAACAGGCCTTCGAACTTCTTCTTGAAGCGCGAAACGCGACCGCCACGGTCCAGGACCTGCTGGTTGCCGCCATTCCAGGCCGGGTGCGTACGCGGGTCGATGTCGAGGGTGATGCTGTCACCCTCCTTGCCATAGGTCGAGTATGTGGTGAACTCCGTCCCGTCGGTCATCACCACCTTGACCATGTGGTAGTTCGGGTGGAAATCCTCGGTCGTCTTCATGGACTGGGCCTTTCGCGGGGCGGTCGCGCGGACGCGTCGGCGAGCGGCCCAGGCCACCGGCAGACGGTCTTGCTGTCGAGAGCGAAGCTCATAGCCGATCGGCGGGCGACAGACAAGATCGCCCGGCCCGGGCAGATGCTGCACCGGTGGCGAACGAAGAGCACCATCAACGCACTTGGCAAGGAGGCGTAGCCAAGCCACCGGCGCCGCGCTAAGAGCCTGTCCGGACAAAGGGATGCGGGAGGCGCCGATGCACGGCACGCGAGGACAGGCGGAAAGCGGCGCGACGGGCGCAGAGTTTCGCGGCAACGGCGACGCGGTGACGGACCTCGAGGTGCGCGAGCATCCCCGCTCCATCCGCTACGTGCACGAGCAGCATCCGAAGGGCGCCGAGACCATCGAGATCGCGCCGGGCATCCTGTGGGCGCGCATCCCGCTGCCTTTTCGGCTGAATCACGTCAATGTCTGGCTGCTGCGCGAATCGGATGGCTGGACGGTCGTCGACACGGGCACGTCCGACGATGGCGCGCGCGCGGTGTGGGACGCACTTTTCGCCGGGCCATTGGCGAGCGCGCCGATCGTTCGGCTCGTCGCAACCCACGGTCACACCGACCACGTTGGTCTTGCCGGCTGGCTTTTCGACCGCGCCGGTGGCGTCCCGTATCTGATCACGCTCACCGAGTGGCTGTCGGCGCAGCTCCGGGTCGAGGAGGCGAGCTCGCCGCTCGGCCCGCGCGCCTTGCGCTTCCTCGAGCGTCACGGCTGCGATCCCGCCACCATCGCCTCCTTCGGTGACGACCGCACGCGGACGCGCACGTTCATGGGCAGTCTGCCCGAGGAGTTCCTGCGCCTCCGGGACGGGCAGATCGTGCGCTTCGGGGGCCGCAAGTGGGAGGTTATGGTATGCGGCGGCCACGCAGCCGCGCATGCCTCGTTCTGGTGCGCGGACGAGAACATCCTTATTGCCGGCGACCAGGTGCTCTCGAAGATCTCGCCGATGATCGGCGTCTTTCCACAGGAGCCGGAGGCCGATCCGCTCGCCGAGTACCTAGCCTCGCTCGACCGCTTCCGGCATCTGCCGGCCGATGCGCTGGTGCTGCCCTCACACGGGCTGCCGTTCCACGGACTTCGCGTGCGCGTCGAGGAGCTGGCCTATCATCACGAGCTGCGGCTGACGGCCCTGCTCGGGCTGATGGAGACACCGGCGGGGGCCATGCAACTCGCGCACGGGCTCTTTCCGAAGGCGGTGGCGGAAGGACAGGGCCGGCATGCCTTCGCCGAGACGCTGGCACATGCGCACTATCTGACGGGCACTGGAGCGGCGCAGTCCAGGATCGACGCGCAAGGCCGCGTCATCTTTTATCGCTGAAACGAGGTCTCGGCCGGTGCACCCTTTGCGCCGGCCGCTCCCTGGCGTCCGCCCGCCTACTCGGCAGCGCGCTTCTGCTCGAGGCTCACGGGGCATTCGGCCCACAGCTCGGACAGGGCGGCGCACAGCCGGTCCATGTCGGCGTCGGTGTGCAGCGGCGTCGGCGTCAGCCGGAGCCGCTCCGTGCCCTTCGGCACCGTCGGATAGTTGATCGGCTGCACGTAGATGCCGTAGCGGTCGAGCAGCATGTCGGTGACGCGCTTGCAGATGACCGGATCGCCGACCAGCACCGGCACGATGTGGCTCGGATTGTCGATCACCGGGAGGCCGGCGTTCTTCAAGCGCCGCTTCAGCGTGCGGGCGCGCTCCTGGTGCCGCGCACGCTCGAGGTCGGACACCTTCAAATGGCGGATCGAGGCGACGGCGCCTGCCGCGACCGCGGGCGCGAGCGAGGTGGTGAAAATGAAGCCCGGCGCATAGCTGCGGATGGCATCCACCAGCGCCCGGCTGGCGGCGATATAGCCGCCCATCACGCCGAAACCCTTGGCGAGCGTGCCGTTGATGATGTCCACCTGATCCATGACGCCGTCGCGCTCGGCGATGCCACCGCCGCGAGGCCCATACATGCCGACGGCGTGCACCTCGTCGAGGTAGGTCAAGGCGCCGTACCGCTTCGCCAGCGCGCAGATGCCGGCGATCGGTGCGATGGTGCCGTCCATCGAGTAGACGCTCTCGAAGGCGATGATCTTCGCCCGGTCGCGCGGGAGGGCCATGAGTTGCCGCTCGAGGTCGGCCAGATCGTTGTGCGACCAGATGGCCTTGTCGCCGCCGCCGTTGCGGATGCCGGCGATCATCGAGGCGTGGTTCTTCTCGTCGGAAAGGATGATCGAGCCGGGCAGCAGCCGCTGCAGAGTGGCGAGCGTCGTGTCGTTGGCGACGAAGGCCGACGTGAAGACCAGCGCCGCCTCCTTCTGGTGCAGGTCGGCGAGCTCGGCCTCGAGCTCGACATGGTAGTGCGTCGTCCCCGAGATATTGCGCGTTCCGCCCGAGCCGGCGCCGACCGTGTCGATCGCCTCGTGCATGGCGGCGAGCACCGCGGGGTGCTGACCCATGCCGAGGTAGTCGTTCGAGCACCAGACCGTGATGTCGCGCGTCGAGCCGCCGTCGTCGTGCCGCAACGCCTTTGGGAAAGCGCCACGCGTGCGGGATATGTCGGCGAAGACGCGATAACGGCCCTCGCGATGAATGCGGGCCAGGGCGTCCTCGAACGCGCGCGCGTAGTCCATTGTCGTTTCTCTCCACGATCGCCGGGGCTTTGGCCCTGCGTGGCGCCTACGGGTTGCAATCCCGCGCGGCTGCCGGACGGAACCCTATTACGATACATGCCCGATTTACGATGTGTGAGGGGGCATCGGGGGCCTGCGTTGTCGCACGATGCCGGACGGCCTCGAATTGACGTCGCTCAAGGTCCGTCCGTCTCCCGCATGCGGCGGAATGCCCTCACTCGGTCCTATCCTTCAACTCGGGGCTGCCGTGCCTTGGCTGCGGGACCTCGTGAGCAAGCCTGCCACGATGGCCCCTCCCCCGAGCGCGAGGCCGGCGAGGTCGGTGTAGGTCTCGGGGATGAGCAGCAGCAGTCCGGCAATCCCGATCGGCAAACGCAGCCAGCCGGCGAGATTGCCGACCCCGGCGAGATAGCCCTCGAACGCCGCCGCCAGCATCAGGACCGCCGCGATCGCCGTCGCCGATACCTGGATGATGCCGAGTAGCGGGCCTTTGAGGATCAGCGCCGGCTGCAGCACGAACAGCACCGGCAGCAACAGCAGCAGGCAGCCGATGCGGATGGCCTTGAAGCCTACCTCCATGGCATCGGCCTTGGCGATCGAGGCTGCGGCGATGGCCGCCAGCGCCACCGGCGGCGTGATGAACGAGACGATGCCCCAGTAGAACACGTAGAGGTGCACCGCCATCGGATCGAGCCCCGTCTTGACCAGGGCCGGCGCCAGCACGATGGCGAGGAAGATGTAGCAGGCCGAGGCCGTCATCCCCATGCCGAGCACGAAGCTCGTCAGTGCGCCGGTGGCGAGCAGCAGCGCGACGTTGCCGCCCGCATATTGTACGAGCTCGCGCGAGAACGAGTTGGCGACACCCGTGATCGACATGGCGCCGATGATGAGGCCGATGCCTGCGATGAGGCCGATGATCTGCGCCACCGCCTGGCCGATGTCGACGACGAGCCCGGCGAAGCGCAGCGGCGTGAAGCCGATGGTCCGCGCGCGGGCCACCGCGACCAGCACGAGGAACACGCCGACGTAGAACGGCGCCTCACCCTCGAGCCGCCACACCAGGAGCAGCAAGGTCAGGCCGACGATGGCGACGATGTAGTACCAGCCGCCGGTCAGCGTGCTCATGAGAGGCGGCACCTCGGACGGGGCCACACCCCTCAGCCCGTTGCGCGCCGCATAGAAGTCGGTCTGCACGAAGAGGGCGAAGTAGTAGAGGAGCGCCGGCAGGAAGGCGGCCGTCACGACGTCGGCGTAGGGCACGTTGAGAAAGTTGGCCATGATGAACGCGGCGGCGCCCATCACGGGCGGCATCAGCGCGCCGCCGGTCGAGGCGCAGGCCTCGACCGCGCCCGCGTAGGCCGCCGGGTAGCCGCACCGCTTCATGGTCGGGATGGTGAGGGTGCCGGTGGTGAGCACGTTCGATGTCGGGCTGCCCGACAGCATGCCGAACAGCCCCGACGAGATGATCGCGACCTTGGCCGGACCGCCACGCGAGGTGCCCATCAGCGAGGAGGCGAAGTCCATGAAGAAGGCGCCGCCGCCGGTCGTCGCCAGGACGACGCCGAACACGAGGAAGCCGATCAGCGTATCGGCGACCACCTGCATCGGAATGCCGATCACGCTCTCGAGCCCGTACACGTGCTCGTTGAGTGTCTGCGGAAGATCGAGCTGCACGCCCCACAGGAAGCCGGGCATGTAGCCGGCGTAGAGCGGATAGGCCGCGAACACGATGCAGAACAGGAAAAGAATCATCTCGCCCGTGCGCCGCAACCCCTCCAGCACCAGCGCGACGTAAATGCCGGCGACGATCGTCGCATTGAGCGGGCCGGCCGTGTTCCAGCCGCGGTCGATGATCTCCTGGGCGTGGGTGGCAATCCACACCGAAAGCCCGAGAACGGCGGCGGCCAGCAGCCAGTCGAACCAGCGTGCGCGGTCCTTGTGCGACTTGGCGGCGGGAAAGGCCAGGAATCCCACCGCCCCGAACAGCCCGATCATCAAATAGTAGTAGGCCGTGCTGATCGGGCGGAAGCCGCCGAGGCCGAGGTTGAAAACCTGGTTCACCGACAGCGCGAGCCCGGCGACGCTCAAGACGAACGTGGCCCAGAAGGCCGCGCCGGCCAGCCGTTTCGAGCGCGCTTCCGGGTCCTCCATGACGGGGCTGTCGGAGGCGGTGTTGTCGTTCGTCATGAGGTGTGGCCGGCATTCAGCTTGTGCGGGGCGGGCATGCGTCGGTCCGCTCCACCTTTCGGCGGAGCGGCACCGGATCGTCAGGTCTCGCTCAGAGCGACTTCAGCACCTCGGCGCGGCGCGGCCCCCACAGCTCGGTGAGCTTGGCCGCATCGGCGCCCTTGGCGGCCGGGTCCTTCATCATGTCGGCCCAGGCCGTGCGCAGAAGACCCTGGCGCTTCATGATGCCATCCTGCCACGTCTGGTGCGCGGGGCTCCAGATGCCCTTCTCTTTCAGATACTTGATGGCGCCGTCGTGGAACGGCGCGTCCATCGGATAGGCGCCGGCTTTCGACGGCTCCCAGCGCGGCATGATCGGGCTCGCGTCCTTGTAGAGGCTGTAGTTGTCGGCCACGGCCTTGGTCACCGCATAAACCTCGTCCGCCTTGGCGTCGGAGTAGACGGTGATCATCGGGTAGCGGAAGCCCATCATCCAGACGGGCTTGTCGGCACTGATGCCGGCGCCGAGAGTCTCGTGGTAAGGGGCGACCAGCGGCAGGGCCTTCTGGAATTTGGTCCACAGATCCCGGTTCGACTCGGGGATCTCGATCCAGGCGATGCCGTTGCTGCTCGCCTCGAGCTCCTTCAGCGTCACGGTGTGCGGCGATGCGCCCGCGGCGTCGGCCTTGCCCTCGACCAGCGCCTTCATGGTGGCGCCGTAGCTCGGGAACTCGATCACCTGCATATCCTTGAGCGATACACCGGCGGCCTCGAAGAGCGGGTCGACCTTGGCGTTGACCGACGTGTTCGCCTTGGCGATGGCGTAGCGCTTACCCTTGAGGTCGGCGAAGGTCTTGATCCCGCTCACTTTCGTCGCGACGATCGACAGCGTGTTGACGCGGCCGAGCATGGTGCGCAGATCCTGCGGGCCCCAGTCCGGGGCGGCGTACTCGTAGAGCCCCTCGGCGGCGAAGTAGACCTCGGTGGCGAGCCAGCCGTGGGTGGCCCTGCGCTGTTTCAGCGGCAGCAGGCGGCCGATCGATGTGCCGGAAGGCTGCAGGCGCACGCGGGCGCCATAGGTCTTGCCGAGCGCGTCGGCGACGGCCGAGGCCTCGACATAGCCCGAGGCGCCCACGTCATAAACGCTCCAGATCATGGTCGAGGGCAGGCCGGGCAGCGTCTGCTGCGCCGATGCGGTGCCGGGCAGCAGGCCGGCACCAATCGCCGCACCCATGCCGCCGAGGTAGCCACGCCGCGAGATGTCCATCGTCGTTCTCCCTTGTCGGCGGGCACGACGAGCGCACCGGCCGATGATCTTTGTCGGCCGCTAGACACGATATGTTCGACCTGGATGCAACCCCTGGCGCGAAAACGGGCTTGCCATCAAGTGTCGCGGGACGCGAGCTCGATCGATCCCGAAGCGGCCAGACGTCACTCGGCCGCCATGACCACCACCGTGACCCGTCGCGGGGTGCCGGAGGCGGCACCCTGGCTGTCTGCGACGAGGACGTCGAAGCCCGCCCGATCCGATCCATCGGCGTCGTGCACGAACATCACCTTGCCGGCGGCAATCTCGGCCTGCGTGAAGGTCTCGACCGCAAGTGCCGGTGCCTCGCTCCGGGCGACGAAACCATGCTCGGCATTGCTGACATGGTAGGTGAGTGCGTCGGCGCCGTCCTCGGCATCGGTGGCGATGAGGTCGGCCGTGGTGATGCGCACGGTGCGTCCGCGCCGGACGACCACCTCGAAATCGCCACCCAGCTCGGGGGGCAGGTTGCGCACCTCGGCCGCCAGGTCTCCTCCGGCCTCCAGAGCGAGCTGGCCATAGCGCACGTCGCCGTGCACCGCGCCGCTCGCACCGATGCTGATCAGGTTGCGGACGCGGATGCGTCCCTCGAGGTGGCCGTGGACGGCGGCCGATCCGACGTCGAGGCGGCCGGTGACATGGCCTCCAGGCTGGATGACCACGTGCTCGGCCGCGATGGAGCCGATCACGCCGCCCAGCACCTCGACCTCGCCGCCGTTGCGAATCTCGCCATGGATGATCAGGTCCCGGCCGATGACGGCCCGTCCGCTTTCCGAAGGCATGCGCTCAAATCCCCGTCGCCCCGACATCTACCGATACTCGATCCAAATCCAGTCTTTCAGGGGTCGCCCCGTCTCGCAAGCCGACCGCCGTGCGGAGCGCCCCCATCATTGCCGTGCCTCGCCCGCCAAGAGCATCCTCGCAGACGAACACGACCGGGCTGTGGCCGTGCCGGGCGGTCCACCGTCTGCAAGCCAATTAGCGCTTGCCATGACGGGGTGCGATGCGGAATGTCCCGCGAGCAACGACCGATCTGCCGCCCGGAGCCCGCCATGACGACCATCGCGCAACGCCGAATCGAGCCCCAGGGCGAGTTGGCCGCGAGTGGTGCCCCCGTCGCAGTGGCGCCGGGCTACCCGGCAACGCGCATGCGGCGCAACCGGAAGTCGCCCTGGGCGCGCCGCCTCGTTGCCGAGAACCGGCTGTCGACGGCCGACCTGATCTGGCCGATCTTTCTCGTCGACAGCAGGGAGCGGCGCATTCCGGTCGCCCACATGCCCGGCGTCGACCGGGTCAATGTCGAGGAGGCCGTGGCCGAGGCCGAGAAGGCGGCGGCGCTCGGCATCCCGGCGATCGCGCCGTTTCCGTACGTCGACCGTGGGCTGCGTGACCCGTCCGGCTCGGAGGCGACGCGCGGCTCGAACCTGATGTGCCGCGCCGTGCGGGCCATCAAGCGCGCCGTCCCGGAGGTGGGGATCGTCACCGACGCGGCGCTCGACCCTTACACCAGCCACGGCCACGACGGCCTTCTCGACGACCGCGGCCGTATCCTCAACGATCCGACCATCGAGGTGCTCGTGCAGCAGTCTCTGGCACTCGCCGAGGCCGGCAGCGACTGCATCGCACCCTCCGACATGATGGACGGCCGCGTCGGCGCCATCCGACGGGCGCTCGACCGTGCGGGCTTCGAGGACGTGCAGATTCTGTCGTACGCGGCGAAATACGCCTCCGGCTTCTATGGCCCCTTCCGCGACGCCATCGGCACCAATGCAACCCTCATCGGTGACAAGCGCACCTACCAGATGGACCCGGCCAACTCCGACGAGGCCATGCGCGAGGTGGCGCTCGATATCGCCGAGGGCGCCGACATGGTGATGGTCAAGCCGGGGATGCCCTATCTGGACATCGTCAGGCGCGTGAAGGCCGAGCTCGGCGTTCCGACCTTCGCCTATCAGGTGTCGGGCGAGTACGCGATGCTCGAGGCGGCGGCGCGCAACGGCTGGCTCGACGGCGACCGCGTCATGATGGAGGCACTGCTCTGCTTCAAGCGCGCCGGCGCCGACGGCATCCTCACCTACTTCGCACCGCGGGCCGCGGCGATCCTCAACGCCGGCGGCTGAGCGGCGTTCCTCGCTGGCGGGCGCGGCGCAGGCTCGGCTGGCGTAGGTTGGTCCGCCCGATGGGCTGGCTATCCAGCCGCGGAGCGGTCCGTCACCCCGGCGCTGGTCCGGGTAGATGCGCGACGAGATCCGCCAGCGCCTCGACGCGAAGATGGGCCTCGTCCGCCTCCGGCCAACGCCATTGGGCGCGGCCCCACGGTCCCCGGCGCACCAGCACGGGCCTCATGCCGGACGCCTTGGCGGGCAGCACGTCGTTGTCGACGCGGTCGCCGACGTAGGCGATGTGGTGCGGATCGAGACCCGCTGCCTCGATCACCTTGCCGAAAAAGGCGATATCCGGCTTGGCCACGCCCCAGCCCTCGGATGTCGCGATGAAGTCCGCGGCGAGGCCGCTCTCGCGCAGCATGGTCTCGGCGCTGGCAGGCTGGTTGCCGACGATGCCGATGTAATAGCCGCGCTGCTTGAGGGCTGCGAGCGTCGGCGCGGCATCGGCGTAGAGATCGTGCGGGCCGATCACGAACTTCTTTCCCTCGGCCTCGCGCTGGGCGCGTGCCGCCTTGAAGTCGAAGCCGGGCTTCACTGCCGCGAAGACATTGCGGACGGGCTCGCGCCGCGCCATTGCCTCCTCGATCCTCTCCATGAAGAACTCGTAGGTGACGCCCATGCGCATGGCGTAGTCGCGATACAGCCGGTGCTCGTCCACCAGCGTCTCGCCGACGTCGAAGAAGATCGCGCGGATGGGCATCGGTGCTCCCCATTGAATCTCGGCCCGCTCGGAGCGGGAGCCGTAGATATAGCGGCAAGGGCCGGGCTGCCATAGGCAGGACGCAGCGAGAGCAGCGGCGGTCGCGGAGCGCGGCGATGCCGTTTCGCGCGGCGGATCCCACCCCATTGGGGGGGCCTCCGCGGAGTGCGTCCACCTCACGGCTCGGAAAATCAATCGCCGCAGCGATTCCGGGTGGAGACGGCCGCCCAGTCTCGCCCGGGCCAGGATCGCGGCTCAGTAGGTCAGCGCCGCCTTTATGGCGCGCAGCTCGCTCGTCGCATCCGGGTACTCCTCATAGGCGTGGCCGGAGCGGCGGTACCAGTAGCGGCTGTTCGCCTCGTCGGGCTCCATCTTGTGCAACGTCGCGTGGACCCAGCAGGCGGTCGCATCGGCCTCGTGGCGCTGCGCAAGGCCGTGTGCCTCGTCCCAGCGACCGGCAAGCGCGGCGTCGACGGCTGCGATCAGATCCTCGCGGATTGCCATTTCTCCCATCCCTTCCGGCGCAGCTCGCATGCAGCGCAGGCGTCGCAGCCATAGCCCCAGGCGTGGCGATGCTCGCGGTCGCCAGTGTAGCAGGTGACGGTGTCGGAGACGATGAGATCTACCAGGCGGTCGCCGCCGATGCTGTGGGAGAGGTCCCAGGTCGCGGCCTTGTCGAGCCACATGAGTGGCGTCTCGATGGCCACCGGCTGGTCCAGGCCGAGCGACAAGGCCGTCGCTACAGCATCGATCGTGGCGCGCCGGCAATCCGGATAGCCGGAGAAATCCGTCTCGCACATTCCGCCGACGAGAGTTCCGATCCCCCGCCGCCACGCCAGCGCCGCGGCGTAGGTCAGGAACAGCAGGTTGCGGCCCGGAACGAAGGTGTTGGGCAGCCCGCCCGCGGTGACGGCAAACGCCATGTCGCGGGTCAGCGCCGTGTCGCTGATGGCAGCGAGCGCGGGCAGCGCCAGCACGTGGTCGTCGCCGAGGCGACTGGTCCACTCGGGCTTCAGATCCTGGAGTGTGTTCCTGACGACGGGTCTCTGGTCGAGCTCCGTGCGGTGGCGCTGGCCGTAGTCGAAGCCGATCGTCTCCACGCGCGCGAAGCGCTCGAGCGTCCAGGCGAGGCAGACGGTGGAGTCCTGTCCGCCGGAAAAGAGAACGAGCGCCGCGCCTGCTGCCACTAGGCCACCCCATCGTGGGCTGAGAGGGTCGCGCCCGCGGCGCGAGCGGGGCTCGCCCCGCGCCCCATTGGGGGACGGGTCCCCCAAGCCCCCTCCTTTTTCTTCGGGGAGGAGCTGGGAGGCTGCGCCTCCCGGCGGGGGGCGGGGCTGGCCCCACCTCTCGCAGAGCGCGAACCCCTGGTCACCGGCGCGCCCTGCCCTTCACCGCGCCATCCTCCGCGTCCGGCAGCACGCCGTCCGCATCCGGTCCCTCGTCGGCGTCCCGTGCCTCGTCGCCATCGGGGTGTGCCATCAGCTTCTCGGTGACGATGCCGGCATTGGCGCGGATCGCGCTCTCGATCTCGTCGGCGATCTTGGGATGGGCCTTGAGGAAGGTCTTGGTATTCTCGCGACCCTGGCCGATGCGATCCCCCTTGAAGGAGAACCAGGCGCCCGATTTCTCGACGATGCCGGCCTTGACGCCGAGATCGACGAGCTCGCCCGTCTTCGAGATGCCCTCGCCGTACATGATGTCGAACTCCACCTGCCGGAACGGCGGCGCCACCTTGTTCTTCACCACCTTGACGCGGGTCTGGTTCCCCACCACGTCGTCTTGCGCCTTGATCTGGCCGATGCGGCGGATATCGAGGCGGACCGAGGCATAGAACTTCAGCGCGTTGCCACCCGTCGTCGTCTCGGGGTTGCCGAACATGACGCCGATCTTCATGCGCAGCTGGTTGATGAACACGACCATCGTCTTCGACTTGGAGATGGAGGCGGTGAGCTTGCGTAGGGCCTGGCTCATCAGGCGCGCTTGAAGACCGGGTAGCGCGTCGCCCATCTCACCTTCGAGCTCGGCCTTCGGAGTCAACGCGGCGACCGAGTCGACCACCAGCACGTCGATGGCGCCGGAGCGCACCAGCGTGTCGGCGATCTCGAGCGCCTGCTCGCCGGTGTCGGGCTGCGAGATCAAGAGCTCGTCGACCTTGACGCCGAGCTTCCTGGCATAAACGGGATCGAGTGCGTGCTCGGCGTCGATGAAGGCGCAGATGCCGCCCTTCTTCTGGGCCTCGGCGATGAGCTGCAGGGTGAGCGTGGTCTTGCCGGACGACTCCGGCCCATAGATCTCGATCACGCGCCCCTTCGGCAGCCCGCCGATGCCGAGAGCGATATCGAGGCCGAGCGAGCCGGTCGAGATGGCCTCCACATCGATCGATTTGTCATTCTGGCCGAGCTTCATGATGGAGCCCTTGCCAAAATTCTTCTCGATGAGCGCAAGCGCTGCCTCGAGCGACTTGTGCTTGTCCATCTTCTCTCCCTCGACGAGCCTCAGCTCGGGTGTGGCCATGGTCGACCCCTCTTATTCCACGCTGACGATGCCTCTGCAATTAACCAGCAATGTACCATTAATGTTCTCATCATGCAATCTGTTTGTTCTCCGTTGTTCTCGGCGGTGTGGCTGTTTCCGCTGCGATTCGTGAGGCGCCGGGGTGGCCCGTCGTTGCGGCGGATCGTGGGTCTCGGAGGCCCGGTGAGGACAAGTGTCTGAGATCCTGGAAGAGTTTGATAATCCGCTGGCGGTATTATGCTGGAAATCATATGTGTGGAGCTCTGTTATGCCCGCCTCGACCAACGGATTGATCGGCCTCGATGGCTTGCCCATCGGCGACGCGACCGAGGGGGATGACGTCTTCCAGCTTCTCCGGCTCGATCCGGGCTTCTGGGCTCTCGACGGGCTCGGTGGCGGCGACACGCTGGACCTGACGGCGCTCGAGCCGCTCGCCGACGACAAGCACATCGTGCTCGACGAGTACGGCATGCTCACGAACGGGAGCGGTGCCTACGTCGGACTTGTGAATGTCGAGACGGTGGTTGGCAGCACGGGCGACGACAGACTGGCATTGTCGGATGGTGTCTCGGTCGTGGTCGGGGGCTCTGGCAACGATCTGATGTCGGCTCGGCTCGATAGCTCGGGGTTCATGGACGGCAGCGAGGGTTACGACACATACGCTGTCGAGAGCACCGGTGACGTGATGATCGACGACAGCGGGGACACGGCTGATAGCTACGCCGTTCGCGGGTCCGGCACGACGAGCGTTACAGATCACATTGGAGACGACATTTACGAAATCTACGACGGCACGACCACGATCACTGACGGCTCCGGGAACGACACCTATAAGTTGCAAGGCTTTCAGTCGCTCGCGATCTTCGATACCGGCATGGGCGAAGATGTCCTAGATGTGAGCAATGCGACTGCCGGAGTATCGATCGACCTCGGCCTCGGCACGATCGCTTTGGGCGGGAGCACCGGAATCCTGTCCGGCATCGAGACGATCATTGGGACAGAGCTGGACGACAGCATCACCGGCGACGGTAACGACAACGCCTTTTTGGTGACAAGTGGCTTCGACACGTATTCTGGTGGGGCCGGATTGGACACGCTCGCTTTCACCAATTACTACTTTACGCCTGCAGATTTCGTCGTCGCGAACCTGGAGACAGGGACGGTTGCATGGAGTTTTCATGATTGGAGCACTTGGAATTCTCAGGGCGGCTGCTTGATCGAGGGCATCGAGTATTTCGAGTTCGGCGAGAGGGCCGGGCTCGTGCTCGGCACGGATGCCGGAGACGTCATCGGGTTGGTTAAGCGGTTCGGGCTCAACGCGTTCGGCGACACCATCGTCGGCGGTGCCGGCTCAGACACGATCACCGGTGGCTCCGGGCGTGACGTCCTCATCGGCTCCGACTTCGCGGCAGGCGGCACTGCCGGCGACCTCGACGTCATCAGCGGCGGGGGCGGCAACGACCGGATCTATGCGGGCCTCAACACAGCGGCCAGCATGAGCGGCGGCACCGGCTACGACACGCTTTGGGGCGGTACGCTGGCCGACACGCTGATCATGGGCGCAGGCGATGCGACGCACACGCCGAGCGGCAACGAGCGCGACCAGGCCGCCGGCCTCGGGGGCTCGGACCGGTTCGAGGTGACGGAGACGCTCACCTCCGGCGCCTGGTCCCACATCCTCGACTTCAACGACGACGCCTGGTCGACCGAGCCCGACACGCTCGTGCTCTCGGCGGCCTACCAGAACAGCTACACGATCGAGGACACGGCCTACGGGGCGCGCGTCAACATCACGCTCGCCGACGGCGGCTGGTATGGCGTGCTGCTGGCCAACATGACGGCCGCCGGCCTCGCCGACCAGATCGCATTCGCGTGAGGCGGCGGCGTGGCATCACCACCGATCCGGCGGCTCAGCGCGGCTCGATCCGGTAGTGGTAGCGGTAGGCCTCTGTGAACCCGAGCCTGCGATAAAGAGCGATGGCCGGCTCGTTGGCGGCAACGACCTGCAGATAGGCTTGCGATGCGCCCTGCTCGCCACTCCATGCGAGCAGGCCTTCGACGAGACGGCGTCCGAGACCCTGCCGTCGCGCGCCCGGCAGCGTGACGATGTCGAACAGGCCGGCCATGCCGCGCTCAACGACCGCGAGACCCCACGCAAGCGTTCGGCCATCCTGCTCGAGACGGGCGAATGCGGCGGGCGGCGGTACGTTGCCCACCATGCGATCGTGAACGGCGCGGCGGCCGGCGGGAACGGCGTTGGCCGCGGCGAAGCCGTCGAGCCAGGCCGGTGCCGGGACGTGCTCGACGACGATCGACGGATCGGCGGGGCGTGGTTGCGCGGAGAGGGCTGCCGTCATCACCAGCGTCTCGTCGGCGGCGGTAAAGCCGCGTGCGGCGAGGAAGGCATCGTCGCCGGGGCTGGCGAGCGGCGTCAGGCGCACGATGCAGGGCAGGCCGCGGGCGGCGTAGATCGGGCCCGCATGCGCGAGGATATCCGGCAGGGAGTGGGCGGGCTGCCACGCGTTGATCGAGTTGGCCCGCTTCGTGTAGCCCTCGGATAGGCGGATCACCCAGCCGCCACAGAGCAGCGTCTGCAGTGCCGGCCAGGCGTTGAATGCGCGCTCCTCGAGCTCGCGGACGAGGGAGGAAGGTTGGGAGGGGGCGCCGTCAGGCATCGGCAGCGGCACGCGCGAACGCAAGCGGCAGCTCGGTGGTGTTCTTGATCTCCTCCATGGCGAAGGCGCTCGAGACCTTGGCGATGTCGACCTTCGCGATCAGGCGCTTGTAGAACGCGTCGTAGGCCGCGATGTCGGGCACGACCACGCGCATGAGATAATCGACCTCGCCCGACATCCGGTAGAAGCCGACCACCTCCGGCATGTCGGCGACGGCGGCGTGGAAGCGCTCGAGCCAGGCGAGCGTGTGCTGGTCGGTCTTGATCGACACGAACACCGTCACGCCCACGTTCACCATGTCGGGGTCGAGCACGGCGACGCGGCGGCGGATGACGCCGGCCTCCTCCAGCTTCTGGATGCGCCGCCAGCAGGGCGTCGTGGACAGCCCCACGGACTTGCCGATCTCGGCGACCGGGAGCGTCGCGTCGCGCTGGAGGATGGCGAGGATCTTCAGGTCCATAGCGTCGAGCATCGGCGACCCGCGGAGACGATATTGGAGGCTGGCCTCTTCTACGGGAAAAAATTTTCCCTGCCAACCTGGAAATCGTATCGCCCACGATAGGTTCATTCCTGCGCTCATTGATTGAGCAGGATGATCACGCCAATCGCGATCAGCAGGATGCCGAGCCCCTCGCGCGATGCGACGCCCTCCTTGAACAGGTTCCGCGACACGAGGCCGGCGAACAGGATCTCGACCAGCGCCAGCGTGCGCACCTTGGCGGCCGTGGTGAGGGCAAAGGCAAGGAACCACATCTCGGAGGCGAAGGCGCCCATGAAGCCGGCGACGAGCGAGCGGCGCCACGCCTTCGCGATCGCCCGCAGCGTGCCCCGATCGAAAAGGCCGAGGTAGACGGTGAGGAACGTCACCTGCATCAGCAGGCCGGTGGCGACCGTGAACGTCGCCGCGACGACGAAATTGGGATGCGCGAGGGCCAGGATGCCGCCCCGGTAGCCGACGGCCGAGGCACCGAACATGGCGCCTGCGGCAAGGCCCAGCAGGATCGGCCTCGTCCCCAGCGCCTCCGTCGCAGCGCCCCGCTTGGGCCACGACATGACGAGCACGCCGGCCGTCGCGACGGCAATGGCGAGGGCGAGACCGGGAGTCAGCCGGTCGCCGAGGAACAGGAGGCCGAACAGGGCGACGTGCACCGGCTCGATCTTGTTCAGCGCCGTGATGAGGACGAAGGACTTGTCGCGCATGGCGGCGAGCAGCATGGCCGTCGCCGCGATCTGGGTCGCCGCGCCGAGGAACGACCAGGCGATCATGCGCGGATTGGGCTCGGGCAGGCTGGAGCCCGTCGCCGTCAGCACCAGCACCAGAAAAAGGGCCGCGAACGGCAGCCCGAACAGGAACCGGACATGCGTCGCGCCGATGGTGCCGATCTCGGTCGTGAGCTCGCGCTGCATGGCATTGCGCAGCGTCTGGCCTCCCGCGGCCAGCACGGTGAAAACGGCCCACAGCCAGCTCGTCACGACATCCCCCTCGGCGTCCGCGGCAAAGGCAGGAGCGTAGGCGCCGACGGTGCGGCCGTCATGTGGTCTTTTCGCCCTCGGGCGACGTCCGCGGCCGGAGCTTCTGCAACTCGTGAACGCGCGGGACGGCAGGGCAAAACCTGTGGATCGCGGAAGCGGGGGGCGGTCGAATCAGGTTAGCGAAGCGGGATCGTCTCATCGTTCGTGCGTGGCGTGCTCGTGACCCC
>JBFWQN010000012.1:0-24737 GCA_050249405.1 Hyphomicrobiaceae bacterium
TTGATCATCGGCAGCAGGATACGGTTGACGATGAAGGCCGGAAAGTCCTCCGACACCGCCGTCTGCTTGCCGAGACTCTCGACGAACTGCCGCGCCGTGCCGAAGGTGTCGTCACCCGTAGCGATGCCGCGAATGAGCTCGACGAGCTGCATCACCGGCACGGGATTCATGAAGTGGATGCCGATGAACCGCTCCGGCTCGACCGTGGTCGAGGCGAGGCGCGTGATCGAGATCGAGGACGTATTCGAGGCAAGAATGGCGCCGGCCTTGGTCTTGCCTCGCAGGTCGGTGAAGATGCGCCGTTTGACGGCCTCGTCCTCGGTCGCGGCCTCGATCACCACATCGCAATCGCCGAGCGACTCGAGCTTGGGCCCGAACGTGATGCGGCCCAGGCCCTTCGTCATCTCGGCCTCGGCGATCAGGCCACGGCTCACTTGGCGCACCATGTTGCGCTTGATGTTGCCGATGGCCGTTTCGAAGGCCTCTTTCTTGAGGTCGTTGACGACGACGTCGTAGCCGGCGAGCGCGCAAACGTGCGCGATGCCGTTGCCCATCTGGCCTGCACCGATGATGCCGACCTTGCGAACGCTCGGCGGCGGAGTGACGGCCTGGGTCGCTTTGGGTTTCACGTTTCTGTCCATAGCTCGTTCCACGAGAGCATTCGCCGCGAGCGCCTCGATGCCCCTACTTGCCGGCCTTGTCGAGCTCGGCACCGAGCTCGGGCAATGCCGTGAAGAGGTCGGCGACGAGACCATAGTCGGCGACCTGGAAGATCGGCGCCTCGGCATCCTTGTTGATGGCGACGATGATCTTCGAGTCCTTCATGCCGGCCAGGTGCTGGATCGCGCCCGAGATGCCGACCGCGATGTAGAGCTCCGGCGCCACCACCTTGCCGGTCTGGCCGACCTGGTAGTCGTTCGGCACGAAGCCGGCGTCGACCGCGGCCCGCGATGCACCCATCGCTGCACCGAGCTTGTCGGCGACCGGCTCGATGTATTTCGTGTAGTTCTCGCCCGATTGCAGCCCGCGCCCGCCCGAGATGACGATCTTGGCTGCGGTGAGCTCGGGCCTGTCGGACTTCGACAGCTCCGCCTTCTCGAAGGTGGACAGTCCGACGGCACCGGGAGCGGCGATCTTCTCGATCGGCGCGGAGCCGGTGAGCCCGACAGCCTGAAACGAGGCCGTGCGAACCGTCATGACCTTCTTCGCCTCGGCGCTCTTCACCGTCTGGATGGCGTTGCCGGCGTAGATCGGCCGCTCGAAGGTGTCTGGCGAGACAACTTTGATGACGTCCGAGATCTGCATCACGTCGAGCATGGCGGCGACGCGGGGCAGCACGTTCTTGCCGGAGGCGGTCGAGGCGGCGACGAGGGCCGAGTAGCCGCCCATCAGCGGCACGATCAACCCCGCCATCTCCTCGGCGAGGCCGTTGGCGAGGTTCGGTGCGTCGGCGACGAGCACCTTGGCCGCGCCATCCAGCTTGGCAGCCTGCTCGGCGGCCGCGCCACAGCCCGAGCCGGCGACGAGCACGTGCACGTCGCCGCCGAGGGCCTTGGCCGCGCTCATGGCCTTCAGGGTTGCCGAGCCGAGCGCCTGGTTGTTGTGATCGGCGAGAAGCAGAACGCTCATCAGATGACCCCCACGTCCTTCAGCTTGGCGACGAGCTCGGCCGGCGAGCCGACCTTGATGCCGGCCTTGCGGCCCGGCGGCTCCGTGGTCTTGAGCACCTGCAGGCGCGGCTTGACGTCGACGCCGAGGTCGCCCGGCTTCTTGATGTCGAGCGGCTTCTTCTTGGCCTTCATGATGTTGGGCAGCGACGCATAGCGCGGCTCGTTGAGACGCAGATCCGTCGTCACGATAGCCGGAAGCTTGAGCGCGATCGTCTCCAGGCCGCCGTCGACCTCGCGCGTTACCTTCATGCCGTCGCCCTCGATGACAACCTTGGAGGCGAAGGTGCCCTGCGCCCAGCCCGTGAGCGCGGCGAGCATCTGGCCGGTCTGGTTGCAATCGTCGTCGATGGCTTGCTTGCCGAGGATCACGAGACCCGGCTGCTCGGCGTCGCAGATGGCCTTGAGCAGCTTCGCGACGGCGAGCGGCTCGACACTCTCGTCGCCCGTGTCGACCAGGATGCCACGGTCGGCACCCATGGCGAGTGCCGTGCGGATCGTCTCTTGTGCCTTGGACGGGCCGATGGAAACGGCCACGATCTCTTTGACGGGGCCTTTTTCCTTCAGACGGATGGCCTCCTCGACGGCAATCTCGTCGAAGGGATTCATCGACATCTTGACGTTGGCCAGCTCGACGCCCGATCCGTCGCTCTTCACGCGAATCTTGACGTTGTAGTCGACGACCCGCTTCACCGGGACCAGAACCTTCATCGTCTCCTCGCTCTCCAGATCGGAATTCGGACCGTTATGCTCGGGACGAGCCTCGTGCACAACACCCGGTCCAGGCTCGTCGTCCTCCGGGCCGTGCAAGGCTGGACCGAAAAAGCCGGTTGGCCAAGGGCTTCGTCTCCACGGGCCGGTACATGCGGCCTCATCGACGCGCTCGACTTGGCAGAGCGGCCTCCTGGAAGGACTATAGCCAAATTTTGTGCGGTGCGACAGTTTGTTGGCATGCCGAGGCAATTTGACCGCAATTTCCGGCAAGTGCGTCTCGTTGCGGCCCGCCAGGAAAGACTCGAGCGCACGCGGTTGGCTTGCTGCAGGTGCTAATGCCTGCGCTGAGCCGTTTACGCCACCGCGGCTGGTGGCTTGTCGAACAGTGGCACGCCCGGGCGCCGCATGAAAACGACGAGTATGGCTCCCGCGAGGATGCCCCCGATGTGCGCCCACCAGGCGACCGGCCCCACGTCCGGAACGATCAGCATGACGAACTGGGTGGCGATCCAGGCGCCGAGCGCAAGCAGTGCCGAGACTCGCAGCGGAATGAAGCGGAACGCAAGCACCCAGACCCTTACGTACGGGTGCAGCATGAGATAGGCCGCGATCACCCCTGCCACTGCGGCGCTCGCTCCGATCAGCGGTATCTGGCCCGCCGGCGTCCCGGCGAGTGGCGCCTTCAGCAGCAGGGCCGCGAAGCCCATCTCGGCGCTGGCTGCGTGCAGCAGGCCGCCGGCTATGCCGCACACGAGATAGAACAGTACGAATTTCACGTGTCCCAGGGCATCCTCGACGTTGTCGCCGAACACCCAGAGGAAAAGCATGTTGCCGATGAGGTGCAGCGGGTCGCCGTGCAGGAACATGTAGCTAACGAGCGTCAGGCCTTCGGGCACGGGCAGCTGGTCGAGCGGGCCGTGCGCCGGCCCGCCCAGTATGCGCACGCCGAACAGCTCATTCGGGATGATGGCGAAGCTCGCCGCGACGTGCTGGCCGGTCGGGGTCAGCTCGAGCAGGAAGATGGCGATATTGGCGAGGATCAGCAACACGGTCACCACCGGCCACCGGATCGATCGGAGCGGGTTGTCGTCGGAGATCGGCACGAACACAGGGGCTGGCCTCCCGGCCGGTAGCGAATAGGGCGGCGAGCCGTTGCGAGCCGCTACCGGTTGGCTCCGGGCACCCACAGAACGTCGGCCTTGCCGCGGCTGTTGACGTAGCGCGCTGCGACAAAAAGGTAGTCGGACAATCTGTTGATATAATGGAGAGCTGCTGCGCTGACCGGCTCGTCCGGCAGCCCCGCCAGCTCCGCCATGTGCCGCTCTGCCCGGCGGCAAGTGGTCCGCGCCAGATGGAGCGCCGCCGCAGCGGCCGACCCCCCGGGCAGGATGAACGACCTGAGCGGCTCGAGGTCGGCGTTCATGCCGTCGATCTCGGCCTCGAGCCGCTTGACTTGATCCGCCGTTACTCTGAGCGGTTTGTAGTCTGGCCCGGCCCATGCGGGCGGCACGCCGCGATCCGGAATGCACAGGTCGGCGCCGAGATCGAACAGGTCGTTCTGGATGCGCCCCAGCTGCCTCTCGACCTCGGGCTCGTGAGCGAGATGCAGCCGCGCCATGCCGATCGCCGCATTGGTCTCGTCGACCGTGCCGTAGGCCCAGATGCGAGGCGCGTTCTTGGGCACGCGCTCCCCGGTGCCGAGCGCCGTGGTGCCGTCGTCTCCGGTGCGCGTGTAGATCCTATTGAGTACGACCATGAAGCGCTCGACCTGTCCCTCGGCGCCCCCGCGCCCATCGCACCGTAGCCACCGCACAGGGCAGGTCAAGCTCGGCCAGCGGCGACGCTACGGCCTCACACCGGCCGCATGACGGCCAGCGCCAGCATGGCGACGAGGATCGCGATGAACTGGAGTCCGACGCGCCAGCGCATCAGTTTCTGACTGAGGCTCGGGCTCGAGCTGGGTCGCGCCAGATTCCACAGCCCGGCGCCGAGCACGCCCACCACGGCGAGCGCGATCAGGGTAGTCAGGTGCACGAGAACACCACTCATGCGCAGGGCTCCGTTCGCAGGTTTGCAGGAATTGAGGGACCGCTCTCGATTGAACGCCTCGAGAGCGCCGAAAGTTACCGGATCGCCGCCGTCGCTCGGAGTTTGGCCGTTTCGGCGCGCTAGAAATGCCGTATTGTTCCCGTTGTGTGATTCCCGACCAGCTGCAGGCACGATAGCCGGGTTCGCCGGAGCTGCCGTTGCTTAGCACGGCAACTCGGGGTGGCACGGCTTTTGATAGAGTTCGGGCTTCTGACGACTGCATGCCCACGAGAATACCCCTGCGGAGCCAGGCTCCTCAGTCTCTGTTGTTCTAGCACGGCCGAAGGCGGATGCAGCCAGCGAGCGGAATGCCGCATGATCCGTTCATCCAACCGCCGGGTGAGGCACCGCGCATGATCGGCGGACCGATCGGGCATGGCCGTCGTCGGGCGCTTCGCGTCCAGCTCGCGATCGTGCTGGCGGGTGCGGTGCTCGCGATCGCTATGGATGTGCGGCAACCTCTGGCCCAATCGGCCGGCGAGGCGCGCCAGCGTCTGGAGAAGGTCCAGGAGGCGCTTCGCGAGAAGCAGGCGCGCGAGAAGGGCCTCGTCGCGGACGTCGGCCAGTTGCAGGCCGAGCGCGAGCGGCTGAACGGCGATCTGATCGAGACCGCGGCGCGCATCCAGAAGGGCGAGGCCGGCCTGACCGCCATCGAGGGCCGGCTCGGTGAGCTCGAGGCCCAGGAGCGCCTGCTGCGTGGATCGCTGAGCGAGCGTCACGGCTCGATCGCGCGGTTGCTCGGCGCCATGCAGCGCATGGGGCGCGATCCGCCGCCCGTGATGATCACGCGGCGCGAGGATGCGCTCGTCATGGTGCGCAGCGCCATGATGCTCGCCAGCGCTTTCCCGCAATTGAAGTCTCAGGCGCTGGACCTCGCCGGCCAGCTCGCCGATTTGACACGCATCATGGATGAGAACCGGTCCGAGGGCGAGCGGCTGAAGGCCGAGACACAGCGCATGACCGAGGCGCGCATCCAGATGGCATCGCTGATCGAGCAGAAGCGTCAGTCGCTGGCCGAGCGTCAGGGCGAGCTCGACCGGGTTCGCCGCGAGGCGGCCGAGATCGCACGCAGCGTCACCGACCTCAACGAGCTGATCGAGCGCATCGATCGCGTCGTCGCCCGCGAGACGGCCGGCCCTCACGCCGCGCCCGCACCACCGGCAGCTGTAGCGGCGGCACCCGAGCCCCCGGCGAGCGTGGCGAGGCCGCCTGCTGCATCAGAGCAACCGCTTTCGCCTCCGGCACCGCCCGACGCGGTCGTGCTGGCCCCGAAGGGCACTCGCCTCACGGCCCTCAACCCCGGCCGCATCAAGCCGGCGATGCCGTTCGCCGAGGCCAGGGGCCGGCTTCCGATGCCGGTCGCCGGCAAGCGCATCATCGGCTTCGGGGCCAAGGCGCACACCAGCCGCTCGAGCGGCATCGTGATCGAGACGCGCCCTGGTGCCCAGGTCGTCTCGCCGCTCGACGGCTGGATCGTGTTCGCCGGAGTTTTTCGAAGCTATGGACAAATCTTGATTATCAATGGGGGAGACGGTTACCATATGCTTCTTGCTGGTCTCTCCCAGATCGACGTGCAGCTCGGCCAGTTCGTGCTGGCGGGTGAGCCCGTCGGGTTGATGAGCGGAGCTTCTCCGGGGGCCAAGGCGAAGCCGCCTGCCAATGCCCCCGTGCTGTATATCGAGCTGCGCAAGGATGGCCACTCGATCGATCCTGATCCCTGGTGGGCAAGCGAAGGCACACAGAAGGTGCAAGGCTGATGCGCAAGACCGACTATGCGTTCTGGACGTTCGTGGCGCTCGCTGGCATGGCCGGTCTCACGACCGTCCTGAATGTCACGCGCACCTACTCGGCCACCTCTCCGAATGCCGAGATCTACAAGCAGCTCGACCTCTTCGGCGACGTGCTCGAGCGCGTGCGCTCCGACTATGTCGAGAAGCCCGATGATGCCCAGCTCATCGACAGTGCCATCAACGGCATGCTGGCGGGTCTCGATCCCCATTCGGCATACCTGAATCCCAAGAACTACCGCGACATGCAGGTGCAGACCCGCGGCGAGTTCGGCGGCCTCGGCATCGAGGTCACGATGGAGAATGGCGTCGTCAAGGTGGTCTCGCCCATCGACGATACGCCGGCGGCGAAAGCTGGCGTCCAGTCGAACGACCTCATCACCCATCTCGATGGCGAGCAGATCGTGGGCCTCACGCTCGAGCAGGCCGTCGAGAAGATGCGCGGCCCGGTCAATACGCCGATTACCCTGACCGTCGTGCGCAAGGGGGCCGAGGACCCGGTCGAGATCAAGATCGTGCGTGATGTCATCCGCATCAACGCCGTCAAGTCGCGGCTCGAGGGCGACATCATCTACGCCAAGGTCTCGACCTTCAACGAGCAGACCCATTCAAATCTGGTCAAGCAGATCGACGCGCTCAAAAAGAAGCTGACTGGACCGGTCAAAGGCTACGTCCTCGACCTGCGCAACAATCCGGGCGGTCTTCTCGACCAGGCGATCCACGTCTCCGACGACTTCCTCGAGCAGGGCGCCATCGTTCTCACGAAGGGCCGCAACCTCGAGGAGACGCAGCGGGCCAACGCGAAGCCCGGCGACATCACCGAGGGCAAGCGCATCCTCGTGCTCATCAACGGCGGCTCGGCCTCGGCCTCCGAGATCGTCGCCGGCGCGCTGCAGGATCACAAGCGCGCGCTGGTGATCGGCACGCGCTCGTTCGGCAAGGGCTCGGTGCAGACCATCATCCCCTTGCGCGAGAACGGCGCGCTCCGGCTGACGACGGCCCGCTACTACACGCCCTCCGGCCGCTCCATCCAGGCCAAGGGCATCACGCCCGACGTTTTGATCGAGCAGGAGCTGCCCGACGAGTTGAAGCCGAAGAAGCCCGAGCGCCCGCGTGGCGAGGCGAGCCTCCGCGGCCACTTGAAGGGCGAGGACGCAAAGAAGAAGGAGAAGGAGGAGTCGGGCTCCTCGGCTTATGTGCCCAAGGAGCCTGAGAAGGACTCCCAGCTTCAGTACGCGTTGAAGCTGCTCCGCGGCGAGATTCCGGAGCCCCCGCCGGCGCCCCGCGACGATAGCGACACGAAGCCGGAGACAGCAAAGGCCCCGGCCGCGCCTGAGGCGAAGAAGTAGGCTGGCCCTCCAGGGGCTGGGCAGCCTGCGGCCCTCCTCGGGGCCGTCGGCGGCTCATTGTGGCACCGGGCGGCTCTCCACGACGAGCCCGCCCGCGCCGGGACGAGGATGCGTTTTCGGATAGTCGGCGGCGAGCGTTGGGGGAGGACGTTGCCGGCCGAGGAGGCGATCGATGAGGCCGTTGCCAGTGCGAGTTGGTCTGCTGTCACGAAGCGGCGTCCCGGCATTCGTGGCTATGGTTCTCGTCTCGGTGCCGCTGGCTACGACGGCGCTCGCTCAGGCTCCCCGCCAGCCCGCGGGCGACGCACTCACGCCCCGGCTGGAGCTGATGTTGCGCAGCATGCGCATCGCCCGCGATTGGCATGTCGGCAAGCCGGAACGGCCCGAGCTGATTGCTGGTGCGATCGATGGTTTGCTGGCCCGCGTCGATCCAGAGGCCGAGCTCTACACGCCGCAGGACTTGCGCCGCATCGCCCGCTTCGCAGTGACGGCGACCGCAGATGTCGGCCTCGAGCTGCGGCGCGAGCCGAAGGTGCGCCGCCAGGCGAGTCGCGGCTACCGCATCGTCTCGGTGCGCGACGCGAGCCCCGCCGCCCGCGCGGGCCTGAAGTCGGGCGATCTCGTCACCCACATCGACGGTCGTGCCGCGGGCGATATGACGTACATGGCCGTCACTCGCCTCGAGCTTCCCGGCAAGCCGGGCTCACGCGTCCGGCTCACGGTCGAGCGGGCGGGCGACGAGCCGGCCCAGGACATCGAGCTCGAGCGCACCGAGGCCGTGGTGGCTTCGCTTCATGTCGATCTGCCGGCGCCTGCCGTCGCGCGCGTCCGCTTTCCGAGACTGGACATGGCAGGAGCAGAGCTGACGAGCCGCCTGCGCGCCCTCGAGGCCACCGCCGCCGCACCGTTGAAGGGCGTCGTCGTGGACCTGCGCAGCACGTCAGAAGGTACTCCCGAGGCTGTCGGCGACCTCGCCGATGCCTTCCTCGAGAAGGGGCCCGTCCTCCGCATCGCCGCGCGGCGCAAGCCGGCATCCACATTCATGGCGGCACCCGGCGCGGTTGCCGAGGGTCGCCCGCTCGTCGTGCTCGTCGATGGCGGCACGGCTGGCCCCGCCGAGGCCCTAGCTGCGGCCTTGGTGCAGCGCCGCGGCGCCCGTGTCGTCGGCACCACCTCGGCCGGCCGTCCGCTGGTCCGCTCGCTTCTGGCGTTGGGCGCGCGCGGCGAGAAGGGCGCCTTGCGCATGGCGACCGGACGGCTCGTGACGCCCGACGGCACCGCGCTCGATCCGAAGGGGCTGGCGCCGGCCGTCGTGGTCGAGCAGACACCTGCCTCCTCGATGTGCCGCTCGATCGATATCGCCGACGCCGCGGAGGCCGGACGGTGCCGCCCCCGCACGATCGCAGAGGACGGCCAGCTCGCTCGTGCCCTCGCCCTGCTCGACGAAGCCGTCGTCGCCGCGAAATCCACGCCGGCCTCGGCGAGGCCTTGACGGGCCTCGGCATTGGCAACAGAAGGCGGCAAGGTGGCCGGCCGGCGTTGTAGCATCCCGGCCCCATCGAAGACCTCAGCCGGGAACGACTCCGCATGGACGCATCTGAGCTGCCGTACCGGCCCTGTGTGGGCATCATGGTTCTGAACGCCCGGGGCGAGGTCTGGGTCGGGCGCCGTGCCGCGCGTGCCGGCAAGGAGGTGCCGGGCGGATGGTGGCAGATGCCACAGGGCGGAATCGACGCCGGAGAGGGGCCTGACATCGCCGCCCTGCGCGAGCTTGCCGAGGAGACCGGCATGCGTTCCGTCCGCATCGTCTCGGAAAGCCGCGAGTGGCACCCATACGATCTGCCGCCGGAGCTGATGGGCAAGGTGTGGGGCGGCAAGTATCGTGGCCAGACCCAGAAATGGTTCGCTGTCCGGTTCCTTGGCCCGGATAGCGAGATCGATCTCGCTCCGCCCGGCCACGAGCAGGAGTTCGACGCTTGGCGCTGGGCCCACATCGACGAGGTGCTCGCCCTCGCCGTGCCCTTCAAGCGTGACGTTTATGCGAGCGTCATCGCCGAGTTCCGGCCCCTCGTCGCAGGTTAGCCGGGCACGCGGCGACCGCTACGGCGCACCGATCGTGGACCTGAGCAGGCCGTCCGCCTCTTCCGACGTGGGCCCCTGGTCGTGGTCCCGCAGGTCGAGGCGTGCCGGGTCGAGCGTCGCGAGCTCCTGGTCGATCCAGGCGTCCAGCACGCCGATGCGCGGACCCGACCCGAGCTCCGGTGTCGTGCGCTTGAGCTCGATGAGCTCGAGGATGGCCGCCCGCACCGCGTCTGGCACTTGGCTGTCCGCCAGCAGGTCGGTGATGCTCATCGGCGGCGCCGTGCCCTTGGCCACGACCCAGGCCAGCGCCAGCACCGGGCGGATGACATAGAAGTACCGCTTCAGGTTGACGTCCTCGCGCCCTGCGAGGTGGCGTGCCCGGCTGCTGCCGGCGATGCTGGCATAATGAAAGGCGAGCGTCCGCTGGCTGGCGTGCCGCTCGAACAGCGACCGCGCAGCCGGCCGGAAGCGGCCATCGTCGATGTAGATGAACGGTGACGACAGCCACTCGTAGAGCGCTGGATTCGACTTGAGCAGCAGCTGCAGGGCCTTCCGGGCGTCCCAGCCGGCCAGGTCGACCAGCCGCTCGTCGAGTGGTCGCTCGATCACGTCTCGTCCCGCGACGAGCTTGAGATACCAGTTCAGGGAGTGGGCGTAGACGAAGCGCACGTCGTAGTCGGAGTCGGGCGATGCGAATCCCCAGGCTCGGCTGCCCGATTCGGCCGCAAAAAGAATGCGCACGCCCTCCTCGGCCTCCGCCACGCGGAGCCGTTTCAGGATATGCGCGCGCTGTGCCTCGTCGATCATGACAGACGACTACGACGCCCGCTGGCGGTCGTCCATCGTCTGCAGGAGCAGTCGCTCGACCTTGCGGACCTCGGCGATGCCGTGCAGCGCGAGCGTCGTCTCCAGGATGTCGCCATCGCTGCAGCGCCGCCTGCCGGTGACGACCGTGAGAGTGCCGGAGCCGTCGCACCGCTCGCTCCGCTCCGTGCGAGCCAGATCGGCGATCGGCCAGGATTTGACCACCAGCTGCCGTCCCACCTTGATGCTGGCCAGCCGGCGGTCGCCGATTACATGCACTGTCTGGCGGGCCTCCCGCCAGGCGAGGTACGGGGCCGCGAGCATGGCGAAACCGATCAGCACGAACGGCAATCCGAACAGGGGGAGCACGATGCCCATGAACGTATGCATCGCGCTGGGGCTCGGTTTGCCGGAGAGCCAGCCCCCCAGAGCTGCTCCCTCCCAGACGAGCGAGAATGCCGTCCAAGGGATCGCGAGCAGCAGGATCGGAAGCGAGCCGACAAAAGCCCGCCAGGCACTCGGCCGCGCGGCCCAGCGAATCGCCTCGCCTTGAAAATCGCGGGTTGCGGCATCGCGCAGCCGGCGCGGAAGGTCTGCCACCCTGCTCATGCTGGCAGACTACACGGCGCATGCTAAGGAACGGGAAACCCGGGCCGCCGCGCGTGGCATTGCGGCCGGCAGCCGGGCTCGCACACTGACGGAGTGGCCGGAGATGTCGAAAGAGAAAGAGCTCGTCCAGCAGCAGTTCGGTGCCAATGCCGCCGCTTATCTGACGTCCGCCGTGCACGCCAAGGGTGCAAGCCTCGCCCGCCTTGTCGAGCTCGTGGGGCCGCGGAAGGACTGGATTGCGCTCGATGTCGCGACAGGTGCCGGGCACACCGCTGCAGTTTTCGCCCCGCACGTCGCCAAGGCCGTCGCCAGCGATCTGACGCCGGAGATGCTCGAGCAGACGCGCAAGCTCGCGGCCGAGAAGGACCTCTCCAATATGGAGACAGCCATCGCCGATGCCGAGGCGCTGCCGTTTTCCGACGCTTCGTTCGACCTTGTGACCTGCCGGATCGCGCCCCATCATTTCCCCAGCGTGGAAAGGTTCCTGGCCGAGGTGCACCGCGTCCTGAAGCCGGGTGGCACTTTCGCGCTCGTCGACAACGTCGCGCCGGATGCCGAGACGACCCCCGGCTTCACGGCGGACGAGCTGAAAGCCGCCGGCGCCGCCTACAACGCGTTCGAGAAGCTGCGCGACCCGAGTCACGGCCGCGCGCTCGACACGGCCGAATGGATCGAGCTGATGGAGAAGGTCGGCCTCAGGCTGGTTCATCGCGAGCACGCGCCGAAGGCGATGGACTTCCAGTCCTGGGTCAAGACCATGAATGTGCCCGCCGACATTGTTCCGCGGCTGGCGGCCATGCTCGACGAGGCGAGCCCGGCGCTGAAGGCGTTCCTGAAACCCTCAAACGCCGATGGCAAGCGCGGCTTCACCCTCGACGAGCTCATCGCCGTCGCCCGCCGCCCCGCCTGAGCCGGAAAGCCGACGTGCACGAGTCCGAGACGAAGCTTCCTGGTGCGTCCCCCGCGAGCGCGCCGGCAGACCCGGTGCGCCGTGAGACGCTCGACGCGCTCGCCGTGGCGCTCTTGCTCGTCATGTGCGGTTGCCTGGCGGTCGGGCAGGTGGCGATCAAGGTGGCCAACGCCGGCATCTCGCCGCTCATGCAAGCCGGCCTGCGCTCGGCCGGCGCAGCGGCCTTGCTGGGCATTCTGGCGGCCGTCCGCGGCAAGCGCCTCCTGGCTTTCGACCGCACGGTCTGGCCGTCGCTGCTGGTGAGCGTTCTTTTCGCTGCCGAATTTGCGCTGCTCTATCCGGGGCTTCGCCTGACGACGGCCTCGCACGCCGTCATTCTGCTCTACACCTCGCCCTTCGTGGTGGCGCTGGGCGCGCATTTCCTCCTTCCAGGCGACCGGCTCACGCTGGCCAAGCTGACTGGCTTGCTCCTGGCCTTTGCCGGCGTCGCGACGGTCGTGCTCGGGAAGGATGTCGTCGCCACCGCCACCGCCCCCGCAACCTCGGCCGCGGCCGGGCCGACGCTTCTCGGCGACCTCCTTTGCCTGGGTGGCGCGCTCGCCTGGGGCGGGCTGACTCTCGTCATCCGGGCGAGCGCGCTGAAGAAAGTCTCGCCGGAGCGCGTCACATTCGTGCAGCTGTTGCTCTCGGCGCCCATGCTCGTCGGCCTCTCGCTGGCGCTGGGCGAGCCGGGCTTCACCGACCCGACGTCGCTGCACTGGGCCGCGTTCGGGTTCACGGTGGTTTTCGTCGGCTTCTTCGTGTTCACGGCGACGAATTGGCTCTATCTGCGCTATCCGGCGTCGCGAGTGATGGCTTTCCTGCTGCTGACGCCGGTTTTCGGCGTCGTCGCCGCGCATCTGCTCCTCGGCGAGGCGCTCAGTCCCAACCTCGTCGCCGGCCTCGCCCTCGTCGTCGCGGGCCTATGGCTCGTCAACAGAGCGCCCGGCCCGCGCGCGCCATCGTGAGGTGCTCCCGAGGTGGTCCGCCTCGATTTGCCCCCCGTGTCCGGCTACTCTCCTTCAACGCTGCTCTCATCTCGAAAGGCCCGAGCCATGTTCAATCCGGAAACGCCGCCCGAGCTGATGGTGTCGCGCTGGTACAACGCCAGTGAGCCGCTTTCGCTCGCCCGCCTCAAGGATCGCGTGGTGGTGGTGCTCGCCTTCCAGATGCTTTGTCCGGGCTGCATCGAGCACGCCATTCCGCAAGCCAAGCGGCTTCGCGCCCGCTTCAAGCCGGATCAGGTCGCGATCGTCGGGCTTCACACCGTGTTCGAGCACCACGACGCCATGCCGCCGGCCGCGCTCGAGGTGTTCGCCTCCGAGTTCAAGCTGCCGTTCCCCGTCGGCATCGACGAGCCCGACGGTGACGGAATGCCCCGCACGATGGCCGCCTACCAGATCCAGGGCACCCCGACGCTGCTCGTTTTCGACCGGGCCGGCCGGCTCCGGCGGCACTATTTCGGCCAGCCGGACGACATCACGCTTGCAGCCGAGATCATGGCGCTGGCCATCGAGGACAAAGGCTCGCCTCGCCAGGAGGCCGCGCTGATCGAGCGCAAGATCGCGGCGGTGCTGTCCGGCGATGCTCACGATCACGATCACGATCACGATCACGATCACGATCATGAGCACCACCACGCCCATGACCATGCTCACCACCACGCCCATGCCGACGGGGATTGCTGCGGCGGCTGTGATCACGACCATGGGCACGCGCATGGCGCCGGTGCCGCTCACGCCAGCTCCCAGGGACATGGTCCCGGCGGTCGCGATCATTCGCCGGAGACGTCCCGGACCCCGTCCGGCGGGCAGGATCCGGACGAGATCGCCCGCCGCCTCGCCGGGAGCGGCCGCATGACCGAGCCGCCGCGCGATTTGAAGCCCGGCGGTCGTTGACGCCAATTCCCGCCGCAGGCTTGGTGATCAGGCGCGGGTAGCGCTACCCTGTCCGAGTGCCGGAGCACGCACCTTGTCGCCGAGCGCCATCTCGTAGGCGGCGAGCAGGTTCGCCCGCTCGGTCTCCCAGCGCAGCAGCAGCCGGGCCCGTTCGCGGCCGGCCTCGGCCAGCCGCTGGCGCAAGTCGGCGTCGTCGACGAGACGTGCGATCTCGCCCGCGAGACTTACCGGCGAGTTGCTGTTTGCATAGAGCGCAGTGTCGCCCGAGATCTTGCGCCCTTCCTCGAGGTCGAAGCCCACGAACGGAATGCCGAGCGACATGTACTCGAAGTGCTTGTTCATCGAGATCTTGTCATTGTAGCAGTTCTTCGGATCGGGAATGACCCCCACATCGAAGGTGCTGAGCGCCCGCAGCAGCGGCTCGCCCGACATGAAGCCCGTGAAGGTGATGTGCTCGTCGAGGCCGAGGCTTCGCGTCCGGGCCTTGAGCCCTTCGAGCGCCGTGCCCGAGCCCACGATCACGCACTGCACGTCCTGTCGGCCCTTGTCGTTGACCAGATGGTCCATCGCATCGACGAGAAGGTCGACGCCGTCCTGGTTGCCCATGATGCCGACGTAGCCGACGACATGGCGGCGTCCGTTGCGCAGGCTTTCACGCGGCTCCATGCGGCGAAAGCGCGAGACGTCCGGGATCGACCGCACGACGAAGACGCGGTCAGGGTCCATGCCCCCCCGCTCCACGGCGATCTGCTTGAACGTCTCGTTGGTTGCGATCGAGACGTCCGCGGCACGAAATGTCCAGCGCTCGAGCTTCAGCAGCAGGCGGTGAAAGAAGCCGCGCTTGCCGAACTTGGCCTCGTAGAGCTCGGGATTGATGTCGTGGTGGTCGAACACGAAAGGCGTGCCGGTGAGCGATTTGAACAGCCAGGCGATGAGGAAGATCGTATCCGGCGGGTTGCAGGCCTGGATCACGTCGAAGCCGACCTTGAACCACGCACGCCAGGCGAGCATCAGCTCCCAGATCAGCGCCCATGAATACTCGATGGCATAGCCGAGGGCGCCGTCGGCCTCGAATGGCAGCGGGTGCCGGAACACATGAATGCCGTCCAGGTGCTCGTAGGCCTTCGTGTATTGCCCGCCCTTCGGACACACGACCGAGACGGTGTAGCCGGCGTCTCGCAGTGTCGTCGCCTCCTGCCAAACGCGCCGGTCGAGTGGCACGGTCAGGTTTTCGACGATGATGAGTACGCCTGGCTTCGCCACGTTCTGCCTCCGCTCGCACCGGGAAGAGTGTCCACGCAAGCTGGCGCTGACACCTTCCTGCCCCCGGAGAGAAAGTGGCGAACTTTCGTAAAAAGATCGTCTGATGAAGCCGTCTCGGATCTGCTCCGGCTTGTCTTGTTTTGGCACATCTTGATGTTATCGCCATGGCCGCCTTGACCGGGCGGAGTAAAGCGTGCAGCTTGAAAACAGCCGGTAACGGCAAATTAACGAGTTTTGTTTTGCGTCGAGGAGATCGGCCATGTCCCGTGACGGGCCGCGCCGGAATTCAGAGCCCCGCATCGACCTCGAGACGGTGCGCGACACGCTACGCTACATGCACGACGACATGGCTGCGGTGCCACGCCTCGCTGCCGTCCAGGCTGCGCTGTCTGCGGCTCTGCGCGAGATCGAGACCATCGAGGCGTCGTCGGCTGGATCGAAACCCGTCGAGGATCAGCCGAGAGTCGTCGCCTTCCCGGTAGCGCGTCCTCGCTTCGTGGCGTGGTCGCCGAAGGCCTGACCTTCATCAGCGGGCGTCGAGAGTCCGGCTTCACTTCGGCTCACGCGTGAGTGAAAGCCACTCCTGTGGCCACCGCTTTCGACTACATCACGGTTAATCGCTCGCGAGTCTCGGTCGCCGACGTCGTCGTTCGCTCTGCGTCGGTGTCGACAGGCTGTCTCGCGAGCTGCAACTCGAGCCGAGCGGGAGTGATGCAGATGCGAATGATCCTAGCGGCCGGTGTCCTGTGTGCGGCGTTGCTGGTGGCCGTGACAGCCGCAGTCCATGCAAACGGCATCCCACTGTAGACGCCACCACCAACACAGCGGCCGACGTTGTAATGGGCGTCAGTTGAAGGCGATGAGCTTGGCCGCGTCCGTGAGCACGTAGAGCCGCCCCCCCGCAACAATCGGCGCGATATAGGTAGGGCCGCCCACGTTGAGCTGCACATCGACCTTTCCGGTGGCCGCATCCGCGCCGACCAACTGACCCTTGTTCGAGGTCAGCCACAACCGGTTGCCGGCGATCACGGGCCCGGACCACGTGCCCGTTCCGGGAAGACGCGTCGTCCAGACGACCTTGCCGTCGCGCCGCGTGATGCCCATCAGCTGCCCGCCCGTGTCGACGACGAAAACGCTCTCGCCAGCCACGGCAGGGGCCTGAATGCCCGGCACATTGAGCGACCACAGGCGCTGGCCGTCGCGGAGGTTGGTCGCGACCATGCGGCCGGAATGTCCAACGGCGAATACGGTGCCACCGTCGATGACCGGTCGCGCAGCGTCGGTCATCGAGCCGAGCGACGAGGCCAGTCGTGTTCTGGCCAGGGATTCCGTCCAGGCCGGCTTGCCGTCGCCGATGCGAAGCGCCACCACCTCGCCCGAGGGGTAAGGCACCACCACGATGTCGCCTTCGACGGCCGGGCTGGCGTTGGTCAGCAGCGCCGCTTTCTCGACCAGACCCTGATGGGTCCAAAGCTCCGTTCCATCCGAGGCGGAGAATGCCCGCGCAATGCCATCGGAGGAGACGACGAAAACCCGTCCGCCGGCTGCGGTCGGCGAGGACCGGAGTGGTGACAGGATGTTTTTCTCCCAGAGCTTTTTGCCGGTCTGTCCGTCGAGCGCCACCACGTAGCCGAACCCGGTCGCCGCGAAGATGCGCCCGCCGTCGGCGGCAAGTCCGCCTCCGTACCCCTTGTAGTCCTTCTCGTTGGCCGGTGTTACCGAAGCGCGCCAGACGGCTGCGCCCGATGGCGAGAACGCCGACACCCGGCCTTTCGTATCGAGCACATAGATGCGCCCGTCGGCCACGATCGGACCGCCGGTCAGCTTGCCGTAGCTCGACGATCCTTGCCCGGCGTCAGCGGTCCAGGCTTGCCGCGGGCTCGCTCCGAGGGCGACATGCCCGGACGAGTTCTGCGGTGTGCCGCCGGGCTGCGACCATGCCTCGTTGGTCTGTGGCGGCGGCAGCACGATCGGCCGGTCTGCCGGGGCCACGTCCAGCCCGGCCCGGCCTTCCGTGAGGCTGACCGGGATGCGCTTGCCAGGCAGCGGCGTCTCTTTCTCGGCGAACGGATTGAGGTCGGAAAGCTTCGGTATCTGCGGCTCGCCGCCGGCACAGCCTCCGGCGAGCACCGCCAGGCCAAGCGCCAGGATGCTGCCGGCGCCGGCGCGCCGGCCGTGCTTCACTTGGTCCGCCGTGGTCATTCCGGCTCCGTCCCGTTCCATCGGCAGCTCCCCCGTCCGATGCTTATTTCTTCGCTCCGGGCTCGCTGCCCTTCACTGCCGCCCCTGCGGAAGCTCCGGCATCACCCGGCTTCGTCTGCGCTCCGGCACCGCTTTTCGCTGCCGCTGCGTCGTTCAACACCGAGAGCATCTCCTGGGCCCGCCGGCTGAGGCTGCTCGTCGTCGCGCGGTCACCCAGGAGCTGCTCGAACAGCTTGGTTGCTTCCTCGGTCTGTCCGGCCTTCATCGCAGCAAGCCCAAGAAGCTCGCGCGCCGGCGCATGCCAGGGACGCTTGTCGTCGAGAATCGGTGTCAGGCGATTCTTCATCTCCGTCCAGTCCGCCTGATCCAATCTCAACATCGCAGCCTTGAGCGTGGCGAAATCGCGCAGGAGCTCCTCGACGCTGCTGTCCGCTGCCAGCGCCTCGTACGCGACGAGCGCCTCGGCTGCGCGTCCCGCCTTGGCCTGCTCCGCGGCGAGACGAAGCCGGGCCAGGGTGCGATAGCCGCCCGGCGCGCTGGTCGCGAGGTCGGAGAAGGCCTTGACCGCCTCGTCGCCCTTTCCCTCGGCCGCGAGGCGGCTAGCCGTCTCGAACTGCGCGCCTGCGCGCTCGAGATTGGTGATCTTGTGCGCTTCCCACCACTTGTAGCCGCCAATCGCCACGAACAGGGCCAGGACGCCGGCGACCACCAGCGTTCCATACTTCTCCCACAGCTGCAGGAGCTGGTCGCGCCTGACGTCCTCGTCCACCTCGCGCAGGAAGCTGTCGTTTCGATCGGCCATCGGGGCGTGCTTCTCCTCGGACCGCCGACGCTGGACTGCCGGCAGGGGCTCGCGAAAGCGCGAGCTATAGCCTGCTCGCCCCTGGGACGAAAGCGGCACCCGTGATGCCCGAAGGCGTCACGCAGCGTCGAGCCGACCTTTGCGTGGCTTTCTGGCGGATTGTTGTCGATGAGGAGCGCCGTCGGCCATCAAGGCACGATCGCAACACCGATCAGCGCCGGGTGTCCCCACTTCACGAAGCCGGCGTAGAGGAGAATGCCGGCGATCACGGCGATGACGTCGTTCATGAGCGGCCCGCCCCGCACGCTGACCGTCCCCGCCGCCTCGCGGTGCTTGAGCGATATGCGATCTGCAACGGCCCACGCCAGGAAGCCGCCGAACAGCAGGAGCGACGCCACGTCGCCGCGCACGAGCAGATGCGATAGCGCCCAGAATTTGACAGCCGTGATCATCGGATGTCGCACGATGCCGGCGATGCGCCCTGGCAGATAGGTCTCGATCAGCAGCGGAAAGACGGGCAGCATCAGGGACATGGCCGCATGCCGGCCCCAGGTCGGCGGCTGCCAGAGCTGCGGTGACTTGCTCGGGTTGAGCTGCACCTTGTGGTATCCGTAGACGATCAGCGCGAAACCGAGCAGCGCCACCACCGAGAAGGCGCCCTTGTAGGCACCCTCGCCCATTCGCATGGCGAGCCCGCGCCGCAAGTCCACGGACGTGGGCACCATGTGAATGCCGGCGAAGATGAGCAGTCCGATCAGCAGCGTGAGCACGCCCGTCCCCCATTCATTGGCTGGCGCTCCGCAAGCGCGCCCCGGAGTGCACAGCGAGCCAGCACCTAGAGCCAGCACTTAGAGAATGTCGCTGCGACGGACAATGCCATGCCCGGCCCGGCGTGCCCCGTCAGCGCGTGCGGATCAGATCCCACGCGGCATTGATCCGCTTGATGCGTGCCTCCCGCAACCGCCGGTCGCTCTCGTCCGCCGCGAGATCCGGGTGCCAGTTCTGCCGCAGCGCATCGACGGCCTTCTTCACCACGGGCTCGCTGGCTCGCGGGTTCACGCCGAGAAAATCGTAGGCCTCCTCGATGGAGCCCGGCGGCTTCGGCGAAGGCTCGGCGGAGGCCAGCGACCGCTCGTGCTCGATCCGCGCCAGCGTACGCACGCGCTCGAGGTCCAGGAGGGCCTGGGCATAGACGAGGGACACGAGGTCGAGCCGGCTCTCTGCGATGGCGGAAGTGAGCTCTGCGCCATCGAGGCGACCCGAGATGGCAGCGACCTCGGCCGCGAGGACGTCCCGTAATGGTCCCGCAGCCACGTGATCGGCGATGATCTGGCGCACGAGATCCAGCAGCGCCTCGGCGGTCCCGCGCAGCTCGACGACGGCTGCCCAGTCTGCAGGGAGCCCGGCATCCTCACAGCTCTCTCCCCCTTTTGTCACCGGCTCCTCCGGAGCCGTCCGGGGGGCCGTTTTGGAGGCTGGCATCCTCGGCCTCGGTGGCGGCGGCGGAGGTGGTGGTGCGCGCGGCGGCGCCGTTGCTGGCTCCGGCCCGCCAGTAGCGCTGCTTGCCGGGCTCGCGGCTATCAGCGGTCCGGAAACGGCGCCACGCCGTGCCATCGCCGCCGTCGCACCGAGCAGCAGCGCGGCGACGCCGAGCGCGCTCAGCAGCACCGCCTTGGCTGACGAGGTGTAACCGCTCCAGCGTGTGGCGGCTTCCTCGTCTCCCCTGTCGACGACCGCTGCCCAGCCATCGCCCATCCGCGGTGTCGTGCTTTCGGTCGCGTCGGCAACCTCGATGAGCAGCTTCGCCGGGCTGGCGGTCGACGGCGTTGCCGTCTCGATGCTCGCCGCGGGTGCCGCTGGCGTCGCCTCGGCGAGGGCAGAGGAGGTCGCCGGAGGCTTGGCCGGGAGTGTGCTGTCGCCCTCGCTCGGCGGCACGACGATGTCGGCAGAACGACCTTCGGAGACGGGCAGGGCGGAAGTCGTGATCACAGGCCCGGATCGTGCCGTTGCGAACTGTATGCCGCCCGCCGGCCCGGGCGCATAGCCGACAGGCAGTGTCACCGAGCGACCGCGTTCCCTGTCGAGCCATCCCGGCCAGCTGCGTAGCGTCATGTGTCCGCCTGCAAAGCTCGCACGTCCGGGCGCGCTACGTGCGGCGGCAGCCGCGGCCTCGATCCACGGCACGTGAAAACCGCCGCAGTCGAACTTGAATCGGTGCACCTCGAGCAGTCGGCAGTCACCGCCGCCCCGTGCGTTGCAGTGCCGGAGCGTCTGCTGCTCGCGGCGGCCGATGATGCGATAGGCGTGAACGTCCGATCGCTCGAGCCGCAGTTGTCCTCCGGCGAGCGAGCAGGTGAACGGCATGAGCACCGCTTCGCCTTGGTCCGCCGCGTTGGCGGAGAGCGCGCCGAGCGCCGTGGCAGCGAGCGCAAGCACCGGCCGCAGGCTCCGCGGTCTGTCGCGCAACCGCCGATGAGTCATGCTGTGCCGGTCGCGAGGCAGCGATCTCGCCCGAGCCGAGTTTTTCCGTCCCACTTCCGCCCCCGCGCAGGCCCCTCTCCCCGATTCGACCCGCGTCCGGCCAAGCTCGGCCGCGAGATTGGCCATTTTGCGGCCGTCGACGGTCATCGCATCGGCGTGCACCGCGACCGCCGTGCCGCGGCTGCCCGAGCGGAGCCGGCTCATGGAATTGCAGCGTCAGTCCAGATAGCTCGTGTTCACCCAGCCGATTCGGCCATGCCAGGCGACGCGACACCAATCCCCCCGGCATCCGCCCGCCGAGACGACACGGCAATCACCGGGCGGTATTCCGCCGATCGCCTCGTGGCCCACGCCGGGCCCAGTGCGAAGGCGAAGCGTATCCCACGGCGCCACATGGACCACACAAGCGCCGCCGGACTGGCTGACTCCGTCTTGGGAGCTCCAGCCCCAGCCCCGGCCGTTGGACGCGTATGGCGACGACGGCGGGGACTTCCAAAGCCCACGCCATCCTCCGGCGGTGAATGGCAGCCTCAAGCCGACCATCACCCGCAGCACCGAAGACTCGGCGGTGACGGGGTGGCTCTGCGCCTGGAGCCGAGTCGGCGGCCCGACTTTTCGATATGCCGATTTCTGGTGTGCCGGCTTGTGCTTGTGAACGGCCATCCGGGCGCCGCCCTTGTTGCTCGAGCCGCCCGTCCGCGTCGCCGCGGCTCGCCTGCCCGCCGAGCCTGCCGAAGCAATGCCAGCGGACGGCGGCGCAATGTCGGCCGCACCTTTCGGGGTGGGCGATGCCGGCTCGTAGACGCCGATGAAGCGGGTATCGACCCAGCCGCGAGTCTGTCCCCGCGTCATCTCGCACCAGTCGCCCTCGCAGCGACCAGCGAGCTGGAAGCCACAAGCGTCCGCGGCGACCTCCGCCAGCACGGCGCCGTCCGGGGCCGGCTTGTCCCGTACGAGCAGTTGCCCGCCTGTCGCGACCCCGTGCACGCAGAGAAGCCTGTCTGCGAGCGCCGCCTTCCCGTCCGCCACCGCCGCCGAAGGCCAGACAGCCGCAAATGCCGCCGCCGCGGCGAGGCACCTTCCGATGCCGGCTCGATACTTCTGCATATGGCACGACGCTCCACAAAGATTGCCCTGCCCTCGATCAGCCCCCTTCGACAGTTATGCAAACCCGCCCGCTGGTCCAGCGTTGTCAGCGCAATTCGAGCGATGAGCCGGCCCACTGTGGCAGCCGCGCCGCGCCTCGATTCTATACTCAAAACAAGGACATCTGCGCCCCTCGGGGTGTCGGACGGACGAACAGGTCGGTCCTCAACCGCAAATGCCGGTCGTTCAGGGAGTGCCGTCGGGCCGCAAGGCGGAATCGCTGTGCGATCTGCTGCGCATAGGGCCCGGTTCCACGCTGGCGTTGGCTGAACGTCGCAACGTAGTCCCGCCCGCCATGCATCGACCGCAGAAGCGATATCACGCGGCGCGCCTTGCCTGGATGGTCGGTCTCGAGCCACTCCCGGAACAGCTCCTTGAGCTCGAGCGGGAGACGCAGCAGGACGTAGCCCGCCTCGCGTGCACCTGCCTGAGCCGCTGCCTCGAGCACCGCCTCGATCTCGCTGTCGTTCAGTGCCGGCACGATCGGCGCCATCATCACCGTTGTCGGCACGCCAGCCTCCGCGAGGCGGCGGATCGCATCGAGTCGTCGCGGCGGCGTCGCCGCGCGCGGCTCCATGCTGCGAGCCAGATCGCGGTCGAGCGTCGTGACCGACAGTGCCACCTTGACGAGTTTTCGCTGCGCGAGGCGCGTCAGGATATCCAGATCGCGAAGAACGCCGGCAGACTTGGTCACGATGCCGACCGGATGCGACGCGCGATCGAGCACCTCGAGGATGGATCGCGTGATGCCCGCCTCTCTTTCGACCGGCTGGTAGGGATCGGTCACCGCACCGAGCGCGATGGTCCGCGGCACATAGCTCGGCTTTGCGAGCTCTTGCTCGAGCAGCGCCGCGGCATTCGTCTTCGCATAGATCAACGTCTCGAAATCGAGCCCCGCCGAATGGCCGAGATAGCAGTGCGTCGGGCGTGCGTAGCAGTAGATGCACCCATGCTCGCAGCCACGATAAGGATTGATCGATTGCTCGAAAGAGATGTCGGGGCTGTCGTTGGTCGAGATGATGCTGCGCGCCGTTTCAGCCCGGACTTGGGTGCGCCACGCGCCGAGCTCCGCCAGCGACTCCCATCCGTCGTCGACCTCGGCGCGATCTTGGGCCTCGTACCGGCCGACCCTGTTCGATCGGGCGCCGCGGCCACGCCGTCGCTGCTCGCCAACGACGCAGGATGCGCCGGGCGGCTGGCCTGCGCTCTCACTCTCGCCGTGCGTTTCGCTGATTTCGTAGGGCATGGTGCGGGCAACCCCGTTCGAGCATGACACCACGCTATCACATTCAATAGAACAATAATAGAACAAAAACCGTCCAATCCGGAACGGGCTTGCCATTGAGGAGGCCGTGTGGCAGTTAACGCCCACCGCATGGCTTCGGCCTTGCGGTGGGCTGCTGCCGTAGCTCAGTGGTAGAGCACTCCCTTGGTAGAACTTGCCTCTCCGGCCGGAAACGACCGGATGTAAACCGCTCAAATTCGGGGAAACCGCCCAGCTAAGCTGACGGCAATCCCGAGCCAAGCCCGCGCATAGTTTTCGCACGGGAAGGTGTAGAGGCCAGACGGGCGGCATCTAAAGGTTGCGGGGCGACGCGTCGCCGGTTCGCGCAGCCCATGATGAAGGGATGGTCCAGCGCACGAACGCCGACCCCGAACGGGTGGCGGGCACGAAAGTGCAGGTGTGATGAAGGGAGAGGTCGTGAGTTCAATCCTCACTGGCAGCACCATCGATCTTTGCGAGTGCCGTGGTCCGCTCCTCCCAGCTCGAGGCTGTTGAGAGGGGAGACTGATCGTGGCCGAGCGCGCCCTCCTGAGCGCGCTCGCTGCGGCGGCTGTCGTCCTTCAGAGATCGAGCCGGCTTTTCATGGCCCGGTTTGACCATCTGCCCCGGCCGGTGAGTGCCGCCGCTCTTGATCCTCTAGTGGGCGCGCATTTGAGCGCTGGCCGAGTGGCGCACGGCCACTACTTCGCGATCTTCGGCAGAGTACGCGCCTGCTCGGAGGTCATGTTGAGGACGATGCGATCGTTCTCGACTTTGAACTGGCCCGGCATCACACGCACGCGCGTCTCGCCGATGCCGAGGAAGCCGCCGATGTCGGCATGCAACTCGGTAACTTTGCCGCCGCTGTCGCGCTGGATGGCGGCGACCTCGCCGACATTCTTGGCGTCCGAGCTGTAGACGGTCTTGCCGACCCAGTTCTTGGCATCCTGCTCCGTCATGGTGAGGCCAGCACCGTTCGACTCGGTCGTTCCCGGCGTCACCGAGGGAGTCGTCGTCGTGGTGGCTGGCGGCGTCGCCGGAGCCGGGGTGGTGGTCGATGTCTGGGCAAGAGCTGCGCTCGAAAGAAGAAGCGACGCAGCCACGGTCACCGGAAGCATAGTTTTCATGGGTTTTCTCCACGCATGTTGCGGAAACGAGTCGCCGGTCGGCGCTCCGTTGATGAACGCCTCATAGTCGATCTCGTTCCCTTTCGGGCCAATGCTGGCATCCTGCGCCGGTTTCCTGCTGGCGCGGAACTCGGCTGAAGAAAAGGGCGTTGTTCAGGTCGTGAATTCTAGTGATCAGGCTTGAAACAGGAGACGAAAAATGGATTGGGATCGCGTTTCTGGCGGCTGGAAAGAAATGCGCGGAAAAGTGAAAGAGAAGTGGGGTCAGTTGACCGACGACGACTTGGATCAGATCGACGGCAAGCGCGAGCAGCTCGAGGGTCAGCTGCAGCAGCGTTACGGCTACGCCAAGGACAAGGCTCGTCAGGAGATCGATGACTGGCTCGGTACGTCGTGACGGCTGGCAGGTCCATCGAATAGGTCATCGACAATCGGTCAGTGCGACGGTCCGGTGCCCCTTGTGGCGCCGGACCGCCTCAGTCAGGAGGATGGGTGCAGCCTCGCG
>JBFWQN010000013.1:0-23538 GCA_050249405.1 Hyphomicrobiaceae bacterium
TCGCCGGCACGCGGGTCGCCGACCTCGCCCCTCTCGCCGGCCTCGCGTCCCTGCAGAGCCTCACGCTCGCCGGCACGCGGGTCGCCGACCTCGCCCCCCTCGCCGGCCTCGCGTCCCTGCAGCACCTCACGCTCGCCGGCACGCCGGTCGCCGACCTCGCCCCCCTCGCCGGCCTCGCGTCCCTGCAGCGCCTCTGGCTCGACGGCACGCCGGTCGCCGACCTTGCCCCGCTCGCTGGAATGACTCGGATGATCGATGCCGTCCACGAGGCCTGGTCGAGCGATGAGCAGACGTGGAGGAGGGAAGCCTCCGGTCTGAGATTCGCCGACACTCCGATCGCTCGGACTGAGCCGTTCCAGCGCCTCGCCGCCCTCGAAGACCCGGCCCGGACCATCGAGACGATCAACTATCTGCGTCGTCAGCGGGGTTGGGAGGAGCATGTGCCGCGCAAGCGGGAGCCTCCTCGTGCGCGACCCGTCCTGCCGTCTCAGGGCCGCGCCATTCGCTTCCTTGCGCCGCCCGACGGGCCAATCGACCTGGACCGTGGGGCACCGCTCGACAAGCTGGAGCGCGACAAGCTCGGCGGGATGCAAGCCGAGATGCTCGAGGCTGTCGGCGAGCTGGAAACCTTCGCGAGACGGAGCAACGGCTACGCCTTCCTGATGCCGTCGCTTTTGAAATATCGCTCCGCTCTCGACCATCCCGTCGTCGACTTGAGGGACGGCGATATCGAGATCCTTTACGCGCGAGGGATCCGCCTGCAGGACGCATACAACGATTTGCAGTTGGAAATCGCTCGCGGAGATGCGCCGGAGCAGGACCGGCGATTGCGGGCGCCGATGCAGGTGCTGCTGTCCCTGCACGGTCCGTTTCTTCTGTCCACCGGTCGCGGCAAGGAGCTTTTCGACGACACCGACAGAGATCTGCGCGCACGCGACGATGACTTGAGCTTCAAGAGAAAGCAGATCGAGCTCAATCGAGCACTGAGAGAGGAAGCCCGCGCAACTGTCACGCCCGCCGCAATGGATGAGAACGAGGCCGCGACCGAGATGATCGCGGTTGGGCGCCATCCGGATCGTGCGGCCATCGCCGGCCGCGGCGCCAATAGAAACTTCGCGCTGGCTCTTTCGGACAAGGCCCGTCGTGCGCGAGATAGAGGATTGAATGTCCCTAACATCACGGCAGGTGTGACAGGCGGCGTGATCGCCAACAACCTGCCGATGATCGGGGCTGCGGTCGATTCCGTGACGGGAATGCCGCTTGCTGCAATCGCCGCAGACTTCATGGTCCGACACGCGGCGAGCTATCGTGAGCTCGCCTTGCTGGGCGGCGCCAGCTTCGACTGGCTCCGGAGCTTCATCGACTGGCTGGTTGCGAGCGATCCGAAGTCGAGAGAACACGAATAGCCGGCTGCGAATTGCAGTGGCACCTGCCCCCTCGCCGTCATGCCCGCGAAGGCGGGCACCCACGACGGGGCGAGGCGGGCCAGTAATGCAGATCGCCACCCCTCAATCGAAAATCCGATCGCCCTGCTGGTCGATGTTCTGGCGGCCTGTCGTGAGGGCGAACTCGGCGGCGTCCTCGAGCGTGCCGAAGCGGTCGGCGCGCACGAAACGGTGCTGCTTCACCGCGCCGCCGACCTCCTTCGAGATGACGCCGGCCACCTGGAACTGCCCGGCCTCGGCATAGGGCATCGCCTCGATGCGGTAGCCCTTGTGCTCCGTCTCGCGCACGGCTTTGGCGGGACCGGCCGGCTTGTCACCGCCGCCGAACAGCGCTTTCCAGAACGACATGCCGCACTCCATTCCACGAGATCACCCGGGAGATTGCCCTCGTGCGGTGATAGCAGGCAGCAACGCTTGGGCTCAACTCCGCCTCGGGCGCTCTTCCATGCCGATTGCGGAGCCTGCCGCCACCCGTCAGACTGGCGGCAAGGCAACGCGAGCATCGACCGGCGCCGACCGGCGGGCCGAGCAGGAGGCGCACATGGAACTGAGAGGCACGGTGGCGATCGTCACGGGCGGCAATGGCGGGCTCGGCCAGCGCATCTGCCACGCGCTGGCGAAGGAAGGCGTGCACCTCGCGGTCATGTACGCGCAGAGCCGCGAGCAGGCTGAGACGGTCGCGCGCGAGATGGCGTCGACCTATCAGGTCAACGCGGCGGCGTTCCAGTGCGACATCACCAATCAGGCGCAGGTGGAGACGCTGGTCGCCGACGTCGACAAGCGCTTCGGGCGGATCGACATCCTGGTCAACGATGCAGCCTTCAACAAATCGGTGCCCTTCCAGGACCTCGACAGCCTGACGGTCGAGCTCTGGGAGAAGATCATGGCCGTGAACCTGACCGGCCCCATGCGCCTCATCAAGGCGGTCGCGCCCGTCATGAAGCGGGAGGGGCAGGGCCGTATCGTCAACATCTCGTCGGTGGCGGGACTCGGCCCCACGGGCTCGTCGATCGCCTATGCCGTGTCGAAGGCGGGGCTCAATCACCTGACCAAGTGCATGGCCGTGGCGCTGGCGCCGGAGGTGCTGGTCAATTGCGTGGCGCCTGGCCTCCTCGAAGGCACTCGCGCCACCGCCAACCTGAGGCCCGAGCAGGTCGAGCGCTCGGCGGCGACGTCGCTGCTGCGCAAGCCCGCCGACAAGGACGATTGCGCCGACCTCACGGTCACCATGTGCCGCACCGAGACCATGACCGGCCAGACCGTGGTGATCGACTCGGGCCGCTACTTCCACTGAGGACGCTTCGCGACCGTTGGACGAGGCCGATCCCCTGAACTCGCCTCGCCTCCGGCAGTCGGCCACGAGAACGGGTCGACGGGCGAGACGGTCAGTGGCCCTTGCCGCCGGCTGGCCGGCTGGCCTCGAAAAGGAACCACGTCCGCTTCTCGGTCTCGTCGATGTAAACCTCGATGAGACTCGCGGAGGCCGGATCGTCGTTGTCGTCGCAAAGGGCGTGTGCGCGGCGCAGCGCCTCCGCCATCGCCTTGTTGTCCTCCATCAGGATCTCCAGCATGCGGCCGGGCGGCACGAACTCGTCGAGGTTGTCGGCGATCGACTGCATCTCGGCGATCTGGGAGACGCCGAGCAGGGTGCGCCGGCCGAGCTTGCGAACGCGTTCCGCGAGGGGGTCGATCGAGGCCAGAATCTGGGCTGCCTGCTCGTCGAGCAGCAGGTGGTAGTCGCGAAAATGCGGGCCGCTCATGTGCCAGTGGAAGTTCTTCGTCTTCACGTAGAGGGCGAAGGCATCGGCGACGAGATGGTTCAGGGCCTGGGCGACGGACGCGGTGTTGCTGCCCGTGAGATCGGTCGGTGTGGCAAGGGCCGGCTGGACGGCGGCGCGTTGCGGCTCGGCGGCTTTGCGCTCGGCTTTGGGCATCTCATATCTCCTCGGATGGCGCACACACGCTCTCCCGTGACGCGCTCGCCGTTCAATGCGCAGACGGCGGCAACTGTTCCGATTGACCGCGCCCGCGGCTGCCCACCCGAGTGCTGGAAGCACGCAGCCGGTGTGAGGCTTGCCTCGCTCGGGAGATGTGTCAGTCTTTGCCCGGCACTTCCAACCGACGAGGCAGACCTATGGCCAAAGGCCTTCTTATCGCGGCCTTCGACTACTCGACCGCGCACGCCGACGAGTTCCACGATTGGTACGACCACGAGCATCTGCCCGAGCGCCAGCGCGTGGCGGGCTTCGGCGCCTGCGAGCGCTGGATCGGGGCAGAGAACCCGGCGTTCTCGGTTGCCACCTACGATCTCGACACCGTCGAGGTGCTGCGCAGCGCGCCCTACAAGGCCATCGCCTACGAGAACCTGTCGCCGTGGTCGAAGCGGGTGACCGCGATGTGCAAGCGCCTGCTGCGCTTCGAGGGGACGCAGACGCTGCCCGGCAATGCGGCGGCCCCGGAGTCGGGCGCGGGCGGCTTTCTCCTCAACGCCATGAACGTCGCCCCCGAGGGCGAGGCCGATTTCAACAAGTGGTACGACGAGGAGCATATTCCGGCGCTGGCGGGCGTGCCGGGCACGCTCTGCGCGCGCCGATACAAGACGAGCGACGACGGCAGCCACCGCTACGTGGCGATCTATCACCTCGTCTCGCCGGACGTCACCAAGACCGCGGCTTGGGCCAAAGCCGTCGATACGCCGTGGAGCGCGCGCGTGCGGCCGCATTTCCGTGACCGGGTGCGCATCCTCTGCCGCCGCTACGACCGGGCGAAGGACCGGGCCGCGTAATGGCGCAGGCGCTGCCGGCCCCGGCTCAGACGTCGGTGTCGGCCAGTGCCGGCACGTCGATCTCCTTGACGCAGGCCGCGGGCGAGAGCGCCCTGAGCATGCGCACGATCGCCACGATGTCGGCGACCGGTATGCGCTTGCCGCCATGCGCGGCAAGCGCGGCGTCGGCTCCCGCCTCGAGGGCGATGTCGGTCGCCATCGAGCCGGGCGAGAGCACCGTCACCGCGATGCCGTCCGGCCGCAACAGCTCGCGCAGCGCATGGGCGGCGCCCCTCACCGCGAACTTGGTCGCCGCATACGCGACCGACGTGGTGCCCTCGTTCTCGAGGCCGCAGGTCGAGCCGATCAGCACGACTTTCGCATGCGTCGCCGCGCGCAGGTTCGGGGCCAGATGGCGGACGGCGAGCAGCAGCGAGGTCAGGTTCACATCGACGATGGCCCGGATCTCGGCGTCGGCCACGTCGGCGAACCCGGCGCTTTCCCAGATGCCGGCGTTGTAGACGAGCAATCCGACCGGGCGGTCGCCGATGGCCGTGGCGACGGTGGTGATGGCGGAAGGGTCGGCCAGATCGTGCGCGATCCAGCGCCGCTCGATGCCGTCGCCGCGGTCGAGCAAGGCCGGGCGCGAGCGCGCGATGCACCACACCCGCTCGCCGGGTTCGGGCACGGCTGTCGCGAGCGCCGCGCCGAGGCCCCGGCTGGCTCCGAAAACGACGACGTCGGCCATGCTCTCCTCCGTGGCTGAGGCCTCAAACCGGCTTTTCGAGAAGGACGATCTCACCGCCCTGGAAGGCAGCGGGCGGCCGGCTCGGCGCCACGGGCCGGAAGCCGCCGGCGAGACTGGCCAGCGCCTCGATCTCGGATCGCGCATAAATGCGCTCGACGGAGACGAACGTGTGCTCGGCCGTGACGCGGCCCTCCGCGAGCCGGCGCAGCACGACATCCATCTCCACGGTCCAGTCGTCCGCATGCCAGCGCAACGGTCCGGCCGGCCAGATGCACTGCAGCGCTGCGCCGTCGCCAAGCGGCAGCACGCGGTCGCGGATCTCGAGGGCCGCGAAGTCGCTGCGGACGAGAGCGAGGTCGTGCAGCTCGAGCATCAGGCGTCCGCCGGGGACGAGCAGGCTGGAGATGCGCTGGAAGAGTGTGCCGGTCTCGAGGGGTGTGAGATAGCCGATCGAATAGCGCGGCACCGAGACGCCATCGAACGCGCCGCCGAGAGCCTCGGCGGACGGCATCCCGGGAAGGTGCGCCACGTGATAGCGGTCCTCGGAGACGTTGCCTTTCATCGCCGCGATGCGGCGCATCTCGGCCGATGCGTCGATGGCCCTGCAATCCGTGCCGTGAGAACGGGCGAGCGCGCCCGCATGGCAAGCGGGCCCGGCGAAAAGCTCCAGATAGCGCGCCGGCCGGCGGTGGCGTAGCAGCTCCGCCGCTATGAAGCTCGCCTGCGCCTCGAAATCGCGATCCTCGGAGATGAGGTCGTATAGGCTGCCGTGCTCCTCGTAGAAGGAGGCGATGCTTCCGCCGAGCGCGCTCATGCTGCCTGCTCCGCTCCCGACAACGCCGCTCCGAGCTCCGGGATCTGAGCGGCCCAGTACTCGTCCTCCTCGACGAGGCCGACGCCCGCGGCATAGTCGAGGGCACCGGCGTGGGTGGCGAACGTCGCCGGAGCGGCGAGACGCGCGGGCAGCAGGCGATAATGGCCCTCGATGCGCCGAAACAGACGCTCGCGCGCGCTCTCGAGCGATGCGATGCCGAGGCGGCCCCGCTCGAAGTCGTCGAGGAAGGCGAGCATGGTCTCGACGCAGAACAGGCCAAGGCCGCGAAACCAGCTCTCGATCGCCTCGCGCTCGACCTCCGTCGCATCGTCGCGTGCGAGGTTCAGGGACACGACCTTCTTCGACCACTCGTAGGCGAGCAGGCGATAGACCTCCATCAGCGGCTCCAGGCCCGTGTCGAACACCGCGCCCGTCGCCGCGGGCGCCTTCATGCGGACGTCCCAGCCGATGTAGGTGCGCCGGCTCAGCGGGCGCGTCTCGGCGCCGCGCCAGGTGCTTTCGAAGCTGAAGGTGAAATGCGGCATGCCGAGCAGCCGTGCGTGGCGCGAACCGTAGAGGCGCGCGATTCCGGCCAGATTCTGCCGCAAGGTCGCGAGCGTGGTGTTGCGGTTGAAGAGGATGAAGCTGAGGTCCATGAAGATGTCGCGAGCCGCCAATGCCTCGATGGCAGCCTGTGTCGTGGCGACGGACAGCCGCTTGTCGAGACGGTCCAGGTCGGCCTGAACCAGCGATTCCACCCCCATGAACACCGAGACGAGGCCCGCGTCGCGCAGGCGGTCCAGGTTCCGCACCTTGAGGATCGTGTCGGCCCGCGCATAGACCTTGAAATAGATGTCCGGCATCTCGCGGAGCATCGCTTCGGCAAGCTCGTCGCGCTGGGCGAGATCGCCAGGCGAGCCGCCGACGAACTCCGAGTCGTGGAAGACGAAGGCTTGCATGCCGCGGTCGCGGTAGCGGCCGAGTGCGGCGATCGTGTCGGCCGTGCGCTGGCGGCTCCACCGCCTGTCGTGGTTGCGCCCCGCGTTGATGAAGCAGAAGTCGCACGGGTACGGGCAGCCGCGCGTCGTCTCGATCGTGCCGCGTAACCGCGTGCGCTGCCACGGCTCGAGCGGCAGGCGATCGGCATAGGGCGCGACGAGCAGTCCGTCCTCGAACGGGGGACCGCTTGCTTCGAGGCCCAATGCCCCGGCGAGCGCGCGCTCGCTGTGGACGACGAGCTCGACTTGGGCCGGGAGATCGGGATGCGACGCCAGCCTCGCGGTCTGGCCGTAGAGAACGACGCGAGCCGAGCCCTTGGCAACCAGCGCCCTCGCGAGGCGCAAGGCATAGTGCACGTTGTCGCCCGTCTCGCGCACGGCGATCACCACGACCGCTGGATCGAGCCCGACGATGCTGTCCAGGGTTGCGCTTCGGTCCAGGTGGAAGTCGACGATGTCGTGGCCGACGCCGATAGCATCGAGATAATACGACAGCTGCGTGAGGATCACCTCCTCACGCACGTCGACCTTGTTGTAGCGATAGGTGAAGGGGACGCGAACGAGTGTCAGCCTGTGCATGCGAGCCGTCCCCGCAGCTCCGCTGCCGTCCCGGCGACTGACCACGGTTCCGATGCCCCGGCCGCGAGAGCGGGAGGCTCGGCCCGCACGAAACGCGTCTCAGGGGCCGACGACGATATCGACGAACAGCTTGCGCACGTCGACGGGTTTTTTAGGGGCGGCGACCGGCGTTTCGCTCTTCCGTTCGGTGGTGCTCATGTGCCCGCGTCTCCAGCGTGAAGAAGCTTGATCGCCCAGCTCGGTAGCCCGTTCATAGGACAGCACCGGGCGGCTACCGCAGCGCAAATCGACAACTGCAAAACTTGACTTCGAGCGCGGACGATAGGAGTCTCGCCACTGCGAGTCAATTATCGTGATCGGGCCCTTTGCCGTGAAAAATGTGAGCCTCGGATCGCACAGCCGGGGCATGTCGCGGCCGGGAGTGATTGCAGCCTGCCGGCCGGTTTGAAGTGTTTCATCCGATGGCTGGCAACTATTGCCGACGAGCGAGGGCATGGCAGGGATATGCATCCCGTTCGGAGCTACGCGAGCAAGCCGCCAGCGAATTCTGTTTTGGTCGCCTGCCGCGACCACTTGGGCACGCGTCGCCCCTCTGCGTCCGCCGTGCTCGAGGCGGGTCTGGCCCGGGCAGCGGCCGCCTATGGCTTCGCGCTCTCGTTCGAGCGCGGTGATCGGGGCGCCGCCCTCGTCGCGCCGGCACCGGGCGGGCTTGCGATGGCACATCTCATCGTGCGGGCGGACGGGCCATACGACGAGGCGCTGGTCGGCCATGTCGCGCAATCACTCTCCGAAGGCTGGTCGACCGCCAGCATCGCGTTCGCGTACGACAGCGAGGATCGCATGCTGCAGGCCGAGCCCGCCATCGAGGGCTGGAAGCGGCGCCTGTCCAACCGGTTGAACTTTCTCTTCCCCGACATCTCCGACGATGCAGGTTGGCGCGTCTCCGACCACAAGATCGTCGACAACGCGGTTTGCGATACGGTGCGGGTCAAATACCGGCCGGATCGCCGCTCGCCTGCGGTGGCGGTGCCGCCACGCGCGCGCGATTTCTTCAACGGGGCGAGCGAACTCTACAGGCGCGAGCACCTCTGGCTCAGGGCGCCGAGCGACGGCTATTTCGCGGTGCGCGACGAGGCCGGCTTCCTCGTCACCGCGACGTTCACGGACAAGGTCGATCTCGATCCCTCCCGCATCTCGCTCGTGCATGGCTTCGACCGCGCGACCAATATATTATCATACAGCGGCCCCTTTTTGCCGTCCTCCGATGCCGTCGAGGCCGCCGTGCTGTTGGCGGCACGGCCGGACATCGACTACCTCGTGCACACCCATGCGAGCCGCCTCTTCACCCGCAATCCGGCCTATCGCTCGCGCGTGCTCGTGCCCCCGATGCCGTATGGCGAGGCCGCTCTCGGAGATAGGCTCGTCCAGGCGCTGGGCCAGGTCGGCGACGGCTTCGTCGTGATGGCCGAGCATGGCGATCTGTTCGCTGGAGCCGGCGACGCCGATCGCTTCCTTGCCTCGATCGCCCGGCACTGCGCGGAGGCACGGCGTGCTGGCGCCGCCTGACCGGCGCCCGTTCCCGCGTCAACTCGTCGTGCGAGCCGATCCCGCGAGCCGAGCCTTCTATGGCTGGCGCTTCCGGGGCTGGGCCGCCGAGAGTTGCATCGCGACGGTGAGGTTGCCGGGCCGCTCGCCGACGGGACCGGCTTGGGCCGGCCGATTGATTGGAACGCGGTTGATCTGGTCCGTGCCGCGTCAAGTGGTGCATGGGCCGCTGCTCGACATCGCCATCGAGCCACGAACCGCCATCATCGCATCGGCGCCTCTGCCGATCACGATCGACGAGGCGTCGTCTGCCGTGCCGATACCGGCGAGTCCGGCAGATCGACGCATCGTGGTGATCGCGGGACAGCATCCGGGTGAAGGCGCCGCGATCGGACTGGCCGCGGCCTTGCGGGACACCATCCCGTGGGCAACGCGAGTGGCGCGGATCGACGTGGTGCCACAGGTCAACCCGGGCGGCTTTCAGAGCGGCTTCACGCGCGACGCGCCGGATGGGCGCGACCTGAACCGCTGCTGGCACCTGCCACCCGCCTCCGCGGCCGAGGCGGCGCTGCTCGACCTGATGTTTGCGGCCGACTTCGTGCTGGACATTCACGCAGACGAGTTCGCGAGCCGCCCCTACGTCGTGCCGCCGGTCCCTTGCGAGCCGCTCCCCGCTGGCGCAGTGCGGCGTTTCGAGCGCACGTTGCGCGAGCGCTGGCCGGCGCTTGGGTCGCGGCCCCGCCCGCCCGGCGAGGGCGAGGACCATCCGGGCATTCTCGTCAACCGCCTAGCGGCTGCGGGCGTACCCGGCGTCATGCTCGAGCTTCCGATGCAACTTTCAGTAGGCATGGGGCGGTTGCGCAACACAACCGAATGGCAGGGCCGTTCCGGGCGGGCAGTGGTGTCGGCCGTCCACGCGGCGCTCCTGGCCGCTGCTCGATCCATCCCCGCCATCGCCTGACGGGCCTCTCGCGCCGCTATATCTCGTCGGCCGGCGCCTGCACTGGGGAGCCGGCGTCGCGATCCTCTGCGGCAACAAGCCCTTGCAACCTTGTTTTCGCCCGTTCGACAGCCTCGAGCAGCGCCTCCTTCTCGGGCAGGCTGGCCGCCTGTCGCAGCCGTTCTTGCAGCCGTTCGATGTCGGAAAGCCAGTCGCGGAATACGCTGCGCCTATCGTCCACGTCGGCCTCCCGGTGAGAGCGGTTCAAGATGTGCAGATGACGAGCCTGCCGTCCTCGTGGCAACTGGTAGTGTGGCGCCGCAGCATGCGACTCGATATGAGTGTTCTGGGATTCCGGCCGAAGTGCGGTCGCGGCGAGCAAGGCCCAGCGAGGTTCGATTGTCCGAGGCGACGCCCAGATTGTCCCGAGCGCGTTCCCTCGCCTTCGTCTATCTTGGACGGAGCCCGGCCTTCGGTGATTTCGTGCTGGAGCTGGCTCGGTCCGTCCGCGACCTGCCCGACATCTCGTGCGAATTCATTGTGGCCGATCAGACCGAGCTGGCCGATCGGCTGGCAGAGCTCGGCGTGAAGGTCTACCCGGTCAATACCTTCTATCGTACCCGGCTGCACGACGTGGTGCTCGGCTTTCTCGGCGCACGGCGGCGGATCCTCGAGCGCCTGGCGAATACGCGGCCCGATGCCGTCGTGACGCTGATGCCGCACGTCTGGTCCCCACTGCTCGCCCCGCAGATTCGCCGCCTCGGCATCCGGTATGCGACGGTCATTCACGATGCTGTTCCACATCCGGGCGATCCGACGGCCTGGGCGACGCGCTGGCTCGCCCGGGACGCGCGGCATGCCGATCTGGTCGTGACGCTGAGCCGGGCTGTTGCGGATCAGCTGATCACATCGCGAGTGGCCGACGCCAGCCGGGTGCGGGCGCTGTTTCATCCCGACCTGCGCAGCCCACAGTCGATCCGCAGTCGGACCCTCGACCGCATGCGGCCATTCCGGATCCTCTTTTTCGGCCGCATCATGGCCTACAAGGGGCTCCCTCTCCTCGTCGAGGCCGTCGGGATGCTGCAGAAGGAAGGCATGGCGATCGAGCTCGGCGTTGCCGGAACGGGGCCCATCGACGACGTCCGGCGCGGGCTAGCGGCCGTCGGTGCCCATGTCATCAATCAGTGGCTGCCGTCCGACGAGGTGGTGGCGCTCCTCGGCCAGTATGATGCAATGGCCTGCTCCCATGTCGAGGCCAGCCAGTCCGGTGTCGCTGCACTCGCCTTCGGAAACGCGATGCCGGTCGTCGCGACCCCAGTGGGCGGGGTCGCCGAGCAGGTCGTCGACGGCGAGGCGGGCGTTCTCGCCCGCGAGGTGTCGGCCCGTGCCTACGCAGAAGCGATGCGGCGGCTCGCGACGGAGCCGGGCCTCTACGATGCGATCAGCCGCCGCCTCGCCGAAAGCCATGGCACGCGATCCATGGAGAGCTTCGTCTCGAGCTTGGCCACGCTTCTCGGCTATGATTGTGCCGGTGCCCGGCCGCAATAGCACCTGCCCGTCGCGATCGCCGATACCGGAAGGTCAGAGCGCACACCATTGCCCGTTGTTTCGCCTCTCTGGAGGATGGCTACAGCGATCTTTACCGCACCTCGAGATTGCCGTGGACGCTGCAGGCTCAACTTGCGATGCCGGTCGCAGATGCTGCCTTCGGCTCCGCCGCCTGGGCTGCGCCTTCCGTCTCCGATCATCATGTCACTTTGGCCAACCAACATGATCGCTCATTTCCGGCCTCCGTCGAACCAGGGCCCGTCGCATCGGAGCGTGCGTGAGGGCGAGCGCGACGCCGTGGTCCTTTGCCTGGTGGGAACGCGCCCGGAATGCGTGAAGATGGCGCCGGTCATCAAGGCCCTGGCCGGCCGGCCGGGCCTCGCGGTCAGAGTGGTGGGCACCGGCCAGCACCGGGAGCTCACCCGCCAGACTCTCGGCATTTTCGGCATCGAGCCGGATATCGACCTCGACGTGATGCGCCCGAGCCAGACGCTGGCTGGACTGACGGCTCGCATCCTCGAGCGTCTCGAACCGATCCTCGAGAGCGAGGCCCCGGCCCTCGTGCTCGCTCAGGGCGATACCACGTCGGTGATGGTGGCCGCGCTCGCGAGCTTCTATCGCCGCATCCCGTTCGGGCACGTGGAAGCCGGCTTGCGGACCCACGACATCCGCAATCCGTTTCCGGAGGAGTTGAACCGCGTGGTCGCCGGGCGGGTCGCCGATCTGCATTTCGCCCCCACCGAGGCTGCCCGAGCGAACCTCCTCGCCGAGGGCACGGCGCCCGACACCATTCACGTCACCGGCAATACGGTGATCGACGCGCTTCTCGACGTCGCGGCACGCGATCTCGAGTGTGCCTACCCGACTGTCGCGGGCCGCAAGCTCGTTCTCGTGACCGCGCACCGCCGCGAGAATTTCGGCGAGCCGCTCGCGCGCATCTGCGCGGCGCTGCGCCAGCTGCACGACCGCCATGCCGATATCGAGATCGTCTATCCGGTGCACCCGAACCCGAACGTCCGGGCGACGGTCGAGCCGGCGTTGTCGGGGCTGGCGCGGGTGCACCTGATCGAGCCGGTCGACTATCTGACGATGGCCGCGCTCATGAAGCAGTCGTGGATCGTCCTCACCGACTCGGGCGGCATCCAGGAGGAGGCACCGGCCCTGGCCAAGCCGGTGCTCGTGCTGCGTGAGGAGACCGAGCGGCCGGAGGCGGTGGCGGCGGGCGCGGCGGCCCTGGTCGGCACCTCGACGGACCGGATCGTGGCTGCTGCCGAAAGTCTGCTTGCCGGCGGTGAGGCCTATGCCCGGATGGCCCAGGGCATCTCGCCGTATGGCGACGGCAAGGCAGCGCCGAGGATCGCCGACATCTGCGCCTCGCTGGTCGCTGCGCGGCAGGCCCGCCAGACCAGCCGATGAGCAGCATCGCGCGGGCAAGCGGCCATCAGGCTGCACGCGCCGCCGCTGCGCCCCGGTAGCCGTCCCAGAAGCCCTCGGCGAGGAGCGTGGCCACCTCGGCGAGCCAGTCGGGCTGGCCCCACGAGAAGCAGTCGGCGAAGCCCGCGGCGTACTCCACGGCCTCGATCCGCCGCATGGTGGCCCAGCCTCCGGTGCCGGAGATGGCACCGCCGTCGGCGTCCACCGCCGAGAGGCCGAGGTCGGGGCCGACGATGTCGTTTCCCATCCACACGCTGCCGCGGCCCCGCAGCAGGCCCGCATCGTGCACGGCCCGCAGCAAGCCACCGAGGCCACGGCCGAGAAGCGCTGTCCGCTCGAAGGCACGGCTGCGCCGCAAGGCGGCAAGGGCGGCCGGCGGGTCGGCGAGGCCCACGATCTCGTCGCGCGTGATGCGCAATGCGGCTCCGGGCAGGCCTGCCGCCGCGAGCTCCTCGGCGATCAGCGCGAGCAGCCACTCGTCGGCCCTGACGTCGCTCGCGATCCGGATGCGCACCGAGGCGTAGGCCCCTTCCTTGAAGAAGGGGACGTCGCGGTCCGCGAGAATATCGATAGCCTCGGGAATGCAGGCATCGCAGAGGCCCTGGGCGCGAAACGTCGCCAGCATCCGGCATTCCTGCAGCGCCTCAGCAAGGCTCATGAAGCCGATGCGGCCCACCTGGCCCGCCGGCCCGCCGACCCCTTTCGTCGCAAAGCCGCACCGCTTGATGCGCACGACGCGGCCGTCCGGCTCCTGCACCAGCGCGCTCGACGCACCCGAGCTGAGCCCCGTGGGGAGCCCTGCCGCCGGACTCACTTTGACCAGCTGACGGACTTCGACCGCGCCCTCCGCCAGCGGCACGCCTTCGCCATCCACGGCGAGCCGCACGGCTTTCCATCGCTGGGCAAGCCCGACCGGACGCCGCGCCACGACCGGGGGGTGCTGCATCGTCGCCTCGGGCGAGCGGGCAGGGGACCAGCCGCTCGAGCGGCCGGCGAGTCCGGTGGGCCATGCGAAATTCAGTCGATCGCGGGTCACGAGCGTTCTCGCCTCGTTCGGTCGTGGCCTCATCCACAGCCGCGAGGTCGGCCTGCGCCAACGACGCGGCTCTCGCGGACGCAGCCGGCGACATATGCTAGCAGACGGCGATGTCTCGCGGGCAATGGCGCCGCCGCGCACCCTGAGGCCTGCACGATGGAGAGCACGACATGAGCTACGGCGAGAAGGATCAGGCGATCGGCAGGGGCATTTACGACCGGGGCTATCGCTTCCCCATCGTCTACGACGTCGGCGGCTCGAACGGGTCGTGGGTCAACATCATGTCCAAGGTGCTCCCGGGCTCGCGATTCGAGCTGTTCGAGCCGCTCGCCGAGATCCACCCAAAGTACAAAGAGATTCTCGTCTACCTCAAGCACGTCTACCGGGAATCCTACATGCACCCGGTCGCGATCGGCGAGAAGGACGGCAAGATCCGCATCAACGTCTACGACGACCCTTCGGCCAGCACGACCCTGAGCATCGCCGCCCCGGCAGGCACGCAGTCGGTCGAGGTGCCGATGCGGAGCATCGATTCGATCGTGGCATCGGGCATGTGCGCCCCGCCGGATCTCATCAAGATCGACATACAGGGCGGTGAGCTCGCGGCTCTGAAAGGTGCGGCCAACACGCTGAAGAACGTCAAGTTCCTCATGCTCGAGACGTGGCTGCAGCGGGGCTACGGAAAAGAGACGCCGTTGCTGCACGAGCTCATGGAGTTTCTGGTGCCGCATGGCTTCATGCCCTACGAGTTCGGCGACGACTTCCGCAGTGCCAGCGGCGAGCAGGTCTCCGTCGACGTCTGGTTCATCAACAAGGCGCATGCCAAAAATCCGGCCGCGTTCTGAAGCGCGTCGCGCGTACCGTCCGCCGGCGGGGCATCCGATCGAGAATCGGGTTCCGGGCGGCGTGCTGTTGGATTATGTTTCCGTATCGGCAAACGGTGTGTGCTTGAGCGAAGGCGCGGCCGGGCGATATTCTATGCCGGGCCCGAGGTCCGCGATCCGTGCCGCAGGTCAGGCCTCGCGGCGCGATGCAGAGGAGTAGTGGGCAATGAGCTACTACGGCACTGAGACGGGCGGCGTCGGCAATGACGATTTCAACGATGGCACGAACGGGGCAGGCGGCCTCTTTGACGGCTTCTACGGCGGCGACGGCAACGATCTGCTGCTCGGCAATTCGCTGGGCAACACCCATGAAGGCGGTCGCGGCAACGATTGGCTGATCGGCGGCAGCATATCGAATTTCAGCTACACTGGTGGTGGCACGTCCGGCAATCCCTACGGCGTGAACGAGGGGGCAGCAGGCAGCGGCGCCGACTACATGGAAGGCGGCCAGGGTCGCGATGCGCTCTACGGACTGGACGGCAATGATACGCTCTACGGCGGCGACGGCGATGATAGCGGCTCGTTCCAGGCTTGGACGGGCAGCTATATTCACGGCGGTCTCTATGGCGGGTCCGGCAGCGACTGGATGGATGGCGGCAACGGCAACGATATCGTCTTTGGAGGCACGGGCAACGACACGCTGACGGGCGGGTTCGGTGTGAATTCCCTCTACGGCGAGGGCGGTGCCGACCTGATCTATGCCTTCGGCAACGGCGACTACGCCGATGGAGGCACCGAAGGCGACTTCATGTACACGAGCCTCACCAACGGCGCCACGCTGCACGGCAACTCGGGGAATGACGCGATCGCCTGTGGCAACGTCGGCAGCTCGCTTTATGGCGAATCCGGCGCCGATACGTGCTTCGGCGGCTTCGGAGCCGACTTTATCAACGGCGGATCGGAGTCCGACGCCGTCGGCGGCTACTACGGCAACGACACGCTCTACGGCGGCACCGGCGGCGACTATTTCAATATGCTCTACGACACGCGTGTCGGTGAGCTCGATACCATCGGCGACTGGAACACCGGCGGGGCTCAGGATTTCCTGCTGTTCAGCGCGCAATACGCGAGCAACACGGGGTGGTTCCAGTCCGGCGCCAACGTCTATGCCTATCAGACGCTCGGCACCGGTACCTATTATGTCTACATCGCCAACGCCAACGTGGCGAACGTGCAGGCGAATACCTTCTTCCTGTAGGCGTTCGGACGCGCTTGAATGATCGAAAGCCGTCGTCGGCGGAATCGCTGGCGGGGGCTTTTTTGTAGCTCGCGCGGCACTGTGGTTCGTCCCTGCACGCCATTCGCTATCGCTTGACCCCGGCGACAGGCCGGTCTGTCATGTCCCGATACCGAGAGAGCTGATTACGGCTGAGGAGCGGGCGCATGCACGATACGGTCATCAGGGGCGGCACGATCGTCGATGGGACGGGCAAGCCGGCGTTCACGGGCGATCTCGCGATCGACGGCGGCCGCATCGCACAGGTGGGTGGCAAGGCCGGGCCGGCGAGGCGCGAGATCGCCGCCGAGGGCCTTCTCGTGACGCCCGGGTGGGTCGACGTGCACACGCATTACGACGGCCAAGCCACGTGGGACAGCGAGCTCGCACCCTCGTCCTGGCACGGCGTCACCACCGTCCTGATGGGCAACTGCGGCGTCGGCTTCGCGCCGGTTCGCCGCTCGCAGACCGACCACTCGGACCTCATCGGCCTCATGGAATCGATCGAGGAGATCCCCGGCGTGGCCCTCGCCGAGGGGCTCAAGTGGAACTGGGAGACGTTCCCCGAGTACCTCGACGCGCTGGAGGCGATGCCGCGCACGATCGACGTCGCCACACAGATTCCGCACCATCCGCTGCGCGTGTTCGTGATGGGCGACCGCGCCATCCGCCGCGAGCCGGCGACCGGCGACGACATCCAGGCCATGCGCGATGCGGTGCGCCAGGGCCTCGAGGCCGGCGCCTTTGGCTTCACCACCTCGCGCACCAACTCGCACAAGACGCCGACGGGCGACATGGTGCCCGGCCGCTATTCGGAGGTGGACGAGCTGCTCGGCATCGGCTCGGCCTTCAAGGGATTGCGCCACGGCGCCTTCGGCATGAACTCCGACTTCGACGACGAGGCCGAGGAGTTCGACTGGATGACGCGGTTCTGCAAGGACACGGGCCGCCCGGTCTGGTTCCTGCTCGTCGATCAGCCGAACGACACCTCACGCTGGCGGCGGATGATGGCCGGCGTGCACAAGGCCCGTGCAGCCGGCGCCAACGTCACCGCGCAGATCTCGGGCCGCCCTGTCGGCGTGCTGCTCGGCATCGACACGGCGCTCAATCCGTTCTCCATCAGGCCCAGCTATCAGGCGCTGCTGAAGCTGCCCGTCGCCGAGCGCATGAGGCGGGTGCAGGATCCGGCCTTCCGTGCCCAGGTGCTCGCCGAGAAGCCGGCGCCCGAGTACCTGAAGCGGCTCTCGCAGTTCCGCCAGTACATCGTGACGGCGTGGGACCGCATGTTCCCGCTCACCGACCCGCCGAACTACGAGCCGCGCAAGGAGGACAGCATCGCCGGGATCGCGGCCCGCGAAGGCCGCTCGCCGGACGAGGTCGCCTACGACTATCTCGCGGCCAGCGCCGACCGGTTCCTGTTCTTCCCCGTCGTCAACTACAACCAGGACGACCTCGGCGTGCTGCAGACCATGCTCGAGGACGACGCCACGCTGCTCGGCCTCTCCGATGGCGGCGCGCACTGCTCCTCCATCATCGACGCCAGCGTGCCGACCTGGATGCTCATGCACTGGTCGCGCGACCGGAGCCGTGGTCCCCGCTTGCCGCTCGAGCGGATGGTGCAGCGCCAGACGGGCGACACGGCAGCCTTCTTCGGCTTCCACGACCGTGGCCGGCTCGCAACTGGCATGAAGGCCGACGTCAACGTCATCGACTACCAGGGCCTCAAGCTCCACGTGCCCGAGGTGCGCTACGACCTGCCGCTCAAGGGGCGGCGCCTCGTGCAGCGCGCCGAGGGCTACCGGCACACCTTCGTCGCTGGCGTCGAGACGTTCGCGAACGGCGTGCATACCGGCGCCAAGCCGGGCCGCCTCGTCAGGGCCGGGCGCGAGGCGCGGAGCTAGAGGCTGAGCTGAGCCTAGAAGGGCAAGTGTGGCGGGCCTGGCGGCTTCGCCGCCCCAGTCCGAAAAGGGACGACGATGCCGGTTCTCTACGAGCAGCACGGGGCGGTGGGCGTTCTCACGCTCAGCCGGCCGGCGCAGCGCAACTGCTGGGGTGCCGACTTCTCCGAAGGCCTCGCCCGAGAGCTCGCCCGCCTCGAGGACGACGACAGCGTGCGCGCCGTCGTCATCACGGGCGACGAGGCAGGGCGCGCCTTCTCCGCAGGTGCCGACCTGAAGGACCCGAGCACGCACACGATCGAGACGATGGCCGATTTCTTCGCGGAGCTGCCCAAGTGGCGGTCGTTCGTCGTACGCCATCTCGACCAGTTCCCGAAACCGCTGATCGCCGCCGTCAACGGCTACGCCATCGGCGTCGGCTGCATCCTCACCTACTGCTGCGATCTGATCGTCGCCTCCGAGCGCGCCGAGTGGCGTCAGCCGCAGGTCTCGCTCGGCATCATCCCGGCCTTCGGCGGATCGGTGCGCCTCGCGCGCTGGATCGGGAAAGGGCAGACCATGAAGCTCGCCATGGGCTTCCCGCTGGATGCGGCGGAGGCCCATCGCATCGGCCTCGCGCTGGGGCTGGTGCCGCACGGCGAGCTGCGGGCCAAGTCGCTCGAGGTGGCGGCCCATATCGCGGGCCTGCCGCCGATGGCCACGCGGCTCGCCAAGGAATCCCTCAACCGCGGGCTCGACATCCCCAACATCGACGACGCCTCCTGGGTCGACGTCTATCGCTTCATGGCGCTGGGCCTCACCGAGGAGGCGAAGGCCGAGCACGAGAAGTGGCGGCGCCGATGACACCGGCGCGCCGACGCGGCTCGGCGTTGCGCGCCTCCCGTATCGCCCCTAGCATGTTGTCCGAGACAATTCGAAAACGCTCCATGTCCGTCACCAAGGGGTCGCAATGGCCAGCAAGCACAACGTCCTGATCCTCGGCGCGTCCTACGGGTCGCTGCTCGGCACCAAGCTCGCCATGGGCGGCCACAGCGCCACCATGGTCTGCCTGCCGGCCGAGGTGACGGCCTTCAACACCGACGGCGCCGTCGTGCGCATGCCGATCAAGGGCCGCGAGGGGCTCGTCGAGATCAACTCGAGGTCGCTGCCGGGCAAGCTGTCGGCCGCCGGCACGACCGATGTCGATCCGGCGAAGTTCGATCTCGTCGCACTCGCGATGCAGGAGCCGCAGTACCGCTCGCCGGGCGTCCGCGAGCTGATGGTCAAGGTGGCGGCCTCGGGCAAGCCCTGCATGTCGATCATGAACATGCCGCCGCTGCCGTACCTGAAGCGCATTCCGAGCCTCGACACGTCGAAGCTGCGCCACTGCTTTGCCGACGCCACCGTGTGGGATGCCTTCGATCCCAGCCTGATGACGCTGTGCAGCCCCGACCCGCAGGCCTTCCGTCCGCCGGAGGAGAAGGTCAATGTGCTGCAGGTGCGCCTGCCGACGAACTTCAAGTCGGCCCGCTTCGACAGTGCCGCGCACACGCAGGTGCTGAAGGACATGGAATCCGACGTCGAGGCGGCTCGTTTCACGGTCGACGGCAAGCCGCTCGAGGTGCCGGTGAAGCTGAAGGTGCACGACAGCATCTTCGTGCCGCTCGCCAAGTGGGCGATGCTGATCTCCGGCAACTATCGCTGCGTCGGCAAGGACGGCATGCGGCCGATCAAGGAGGCGGTGCACTCCGATCTCGCAACGACGGCCAAGGTCTACAACTGGGTCGTGAAGCTCTGCGTCGGCCTCGGCGCCGACCCGAAGGACCTCGTGCCGTTCGAGAAGTATGCGCAGGCGGCCCTCTCGCTCGGCAGCCCCTCGTCGGCGGCGCGCGCACTGGCGGCCGGCGCGCCCAACATCGAGCGCGTCGACCTCCTGGTGAAGAGCATCGCCGAGCAGCGCGGCGAGCGGCTCGACGAGCTCGACCGCACGGTGGAGCTGGTGGAAGGCTGGCTCGCCAAGAACCGCGCCGCGAAGGGGTGAGCGGGAGCCGGCAAGGCTACGTTGAGACTGTGCACCGAGTGATTGCTCCCTCTCCCCTTGGGGAGAGGGTCGGGGTGAGGGAGCTGCTCCGCGCGGCAAACGGTTGGCAATGACAGCAATGCCACTGCGCGGGCGGGCTCCCGCCCGCACCTGGCCGGGGAGACCCCGATCCCCCTTCTTTTTGTGCTGACGAACGGCCTCCGCCGATCACACCGTCAGGTACTTCGTCCTGATGGTCTCCTCCTCGGCGCGGAAGCGCTGCGGGTCGGCCGAGAAGACGATGCGGCCCTTGGTCATGATGTGCAGCTCGTCGGCCACGGCCTCGGCGAGCCGCATGTTCTGCTCGACCAGCAGGATGGTGACGCCGGCATCGCGCAGCAGCTTGATGATGCGGGCGAGCTCGCGCACGACGAGCGGCGCAAGGCCCTGGCTCGGCTCGTCGAGCAGCAGCAGCTTCGGGTCGCTGATGAGCGCGCGCGCGATGGCCAGCATCTGCTGCTCGCCGCCCGAGAGCTGTGATCCCTTGTTGGTCCGGCGCGCTGCGAGCGACGGGAACAGCTCGAGCAGGCGCGACAGCGGCCAAGCCTTCGCGGGCTGGCGCTCGGCCACCTTGATGTTCTCGATCACGGACAGGTCCGGAAAGATCAGCCGTCCCTCGGGCACGTAGGCGACGCCCGCCCGCGCGATGCGGTGCGGCGCCCAGCCCGCGATGTCGGTGCCGTCGAGCAGGATGCGGCCCGCGGTGGGACCGACCAGTCCCATGATGGATTTCACGGTCGTCGTCTTGCCGACACCGTTGCGGCCGAGCAGCGACGCGATCCGCCCGCGCGCGAGATCGAGGGTCACACCTTGCAGGATGTGGCTCGCGCCGTAGTGCGTATTGAGGCCGTCGATCGCGAGCATCAGTCCATGCCTCCGAGGTAGGCCTCCTGCACGCGGGCGTCCGCGCGCACCTTCTCCGGCACGTCGTCCGCAATGACGCCGCCGCGATGCAGCACGGTGATCCGGTGTGCGAGGCGGAACACCACCTCCATGTCGTGCTCGACCAGCAGCACCGTGACGCGCGTGGCCTCGAGGAAGCGTGCCAGCGTGTCCACGGCCTCGGCCGTCTCCTCGACGGAGAGGCCTTGCGTCGGCTCGTCGAGCAGCAGCACCCGTGGGCGCTGAGCCATCGCCATCGCAACCTCGAGCAGGCGCTGGTCGCCGTGGCTCAACAGACCCGCCGGCCGGTCGGCGATGGGACCCAGGGAGAGCTGATCGAGCGCCGCCTCGCCGGCCTCGCGCGCCTCGCGCAGGACGCTGCCGCCGCCGAGCGGCAGCCAGCGGCGCGGGTGGCGGGCCTGGGCCGCGAGCGCCACGTTCTCTCGCGCCGTCATCTCGGGAAAGAGCGACGTCAGCTGGAACGTGCGCGAAAGGCCGCGCTGACAGACGGCGTGCGCGGGAAGCCCGGTGATCTCCTCGCCCGCGAACCGGACCCGGCCGGCGGTCGGCTTCACCACACCCGTGAAGAGATGGAAGAGCGTCGTCTTGCCGGCACCGTACGGCCCGATCACGGCACGCACCTCGCCGTCGGCCACCTGCATGGTGACGTTGTCGACCGCGACCAGGGCGCCGTAGCGCTTGGTCAGGCCGGCGACATCGAGGAGTATCTGGGAGTCTCCGCTCGCTCCCGACGGCCGCGCCGCGCTCGTTGACGCCTCAGCCATGCGCAGCGGCCTTCCCCGTTTCCGTTGCCGCGGGACCGGTGGCGCCGCCGCCTTTCGCCTTCGCCACGGCGCCCCTGACCAGGCCCCAGATGCCCTCCGGCGCGAACAGCACGAAGGCGATGAAGACGAGACCGAAGAACAGCGCCCACGCCTCCGTGTAGGACGAGAGCTGGTGCTCGAGCAGCATGAAGAAGGCGGCCCCGAGGATCGGCCCGGCGAGGGTGCCCGAGCCCCCGACGATGACCATGATCAGCGCCTGGCCGGAGAACAGCCAGAACAGCAGCTCCGTGTTCGCGAAGCCCGCGAACGGGGCATAGAGCGCGCCGGCGAGCCCACCGAGGGCATAGGCGATCGCGACCACCGCGATCTTGTAGCGGCGCGTGTCGACCCCGAGCGAGACCGTCTTCGGCTCGTTCTCGCGGATGCCGCGCAGCACCGCGCCGAAGGGCGAGGAGACCAGCGCGCGGCAGAAGAGGAATGCGCCGACGACGCACGTGAGCGCGAAATAGTAGAAGCCCGCCTTCGACTGCAGTGCCGTGATCCCGAACGGACCGGCGCGTCGTGGGATGCCGGCGAGCCCGTCGGATCCGCCGGTCACGCTCGTCCACTTGAAGGCGATGGCATAGAGCAGCTGCGCGAAGGCGAGTGTCAGCATCGAGAAGGAGACGCCGGTCGCCAGCGTGCACACCCAGCCGACACCGATGGCGACGACGCCCGTCAATGCGGCCGCGCCGAGCACGGCGAACGGCAGCGGCAGGTCGGTGTTGAGCAGCAGGTAGCCCGAGGTGTAGGCGCCGAGCCCGTAGGCCGCCGCGTGCCCGAACGAGACGAGCCGGGTGTAGCCGACCATCAGGTCCAGGCTCATGGCGAAAAGGCCCAGGATGACGAGCTCGGTGAGGAGCGTCATCGCGAACAGCGGCAGCCCGAAAGGTGCCGCGACGAGAAGGGCCAGCACGGCGAGGCCCGCCAGAGTCGAGGAGCGCATGTGTCAGGCCTCCTTGCCGAGCAGGCCGCCCGGCCGAACCACCAGCACCAGCAGCATGACGAGATACATGGAGGCGAGCGCCAGGTCGGGGAAGTAGTAGTTGCCGAACACCTGCACGAAGGCGACGAGCAGCGCGCCGATCAGCGAGCCGAGGAAGCTGCCCATGCCGCCGATGATCACGATGACGAAGGCGTCGATCACGGCGGCCGCGGCCATGCCGTGCGAGGCGGTGACGAGCGGCGCGGCCAGCACGCCGCCGAGGGCCGCGAGCCCGCAGCCGATGCCGAACACGGCCGAGCGGACGAGATTCACGTCGGTGCCGAGGGCGTGCACCATCTCGGCGTTCTGCGAGGTGGCGCGGATGAGCAGGCCCAACCGCGTGCGCTCCAGCAGCTGCCAGATGGCGAGCGCCGTCACAATGCCGGCGGCGGCGAGAAACAGGCGATAGACCGGGAACGGCTCGTCGAGGAAGAAGAGCACGCCCGAGAGCGCGGCCGGTGCCGGCACCTGCAATGCGTCGGAGCCCCAGATGAGGCGCACCGCCTCGCCGACCACCAGTGCGAGGCCGAACGTCACCATGAGGAAGGCGTGGGCCTCCCTCCGGTAGAGCCGGCGCAGGATGACCAGCTCGAACAGAGTGCCGATGAGCCCCACGAGAACGGGGGCCGCGACCAGGGCCGCCCAGTAGCTGCCAGTCACGCGCACGGCCGAGTAGCCGATGAAGGCGCCGAGCATGTAGAGCGTGCCATGCGCGAAGTTGACGATGCGCATGATGCCGAAGATGAGCGTGAGCCCGACGCCGAGGAAGAACAGCAACGCCGCCTGCGACAGCGCGTTGACGCTCTGGTTCAAGATGAAGGCAAATGTGGGCATGGGTGCTGGCGATCTCGTCCCCTCTCCCCGTTTGCGCTGCATTCGCAGATGGGGAGAGGGTGGGGGTGAGGCGCGGCCGCGAGCTCGGAGTACGGCATTCGAGAG
>JBFWQN010000014.1:0-23441 GCA_050249405.1 Hyphomicrobiaceae bacterium
GGCCTGTGCGCTCATCATCATGCGAACGACCATGCCGAGCGGACCGAGGGTGTAGCGGGCCACCCATTCCGCGAAGCGCAGCGAGTCCACCGGCAGGGGCGGCACGTCGAGGCGCTCGGCGACCGTCTTCATCTTTCGCGGATCGATCGGCTTGCCTTCGCCGACGGCCTGGTCCCACACGATGCCGATACGCACCTGCGGCCCGAACGGCACCAGCACGAAACAGCCCGGCTCGACGTCGAGACCGGCCGGCACGAGATAGTCGTAGGTCTGGTCGAGCGCGACGGGCAGCAGTACGGGGACGCGCGACGGCTGCGGCGCCTCCTCGTGCCGGATACCATCGAGATCGAGCAGGTCTTCCAAGCGTCTTACCTTCCGACTAGAACCGGGCCAGCGAACGAATCGCCCGTGAGCTTGCATCACGAATTCTAGCGCAATGCGCCGGTTCTGAGGCGCATGGCGGCCACGCGAAACCGGAGACAGGGCATGGACTTCTTCGTCGACACCGCGGATGTGGCCGAGATCCGCGAGCTCGCCAGCCTCGGGCTCCTCGACGGCGTGACCACCAATCCGTCGCTGATCGCCAAGACGGGGCGCGATTTCAAGGCGACCATCGCCGAGATCTGCGAGATCGTCCCTGGCCCGGTCTCGGCCGAGGTGGCGGCGACCGACGCCGAGGGCATGCTCGCCGAGGGCCGAGTGCTGGCCGCGATCGCGAAGAACGTCGCCGTCAAGGTGCCGCTGACGTGGGATGGCCTGAAGGCCTGCCGCACGCTCGCCGCCGAAGGCACGATGGTGAACGTGACGCTATGCTTCTCGGCCAATCAGGCGCTTCTCGCCGCAAAGGCAGGGGCCACGTTCGTGTCGCCGTTCATCGGCCGGCTCGACGACGTCGGCCTCGACGGCATGGACCTGATCCGCGAGATCCGCACCATCTACGACAATTATCCCTCGCTCGAGACGCGCATACTCGCCGCCTCGATCCGCACGGTCGGCCATGTGCGCGACGCCGCCATCATCGGCGCCGATGTGGCGACCGTGCCGCCCGCCATTCTGAAGGCGCTGGTCAAGCATCCCCTCACCGATAAAGGCCTGGAGGCTTTCCTGGCCGATTGGCGAAAATCGGGACAGCGCATTCTCTGATCGCCGGAGGGCGGCGCCGAGTCGTGGCCGCAGGGAGCGCAGAACGGCGTCAGAGCTTGAGGCCCGCCCGGACTCCCGTGTCGATGCGATTGAGCAGGATCGGGTGCTCGGCCAGGGCCTCGTCGACGGCTTTTCGCGAGCCCTCGTAGAGGCCGTAATCGTCCACGATCAGGACGCCACCGGTCGACAGGCGTGGGTAGAGCACCCTCATCTCCGCCGCGGTGCTTGGGTAGTAGTCCGTGTCGAGTCGCAGCACCGAGATGCGCTCGGGCAATGGACCCGAGGCCAGCGTCTCCTCGACCGGCCCTTCCACCAGGATCGTTCGCCCGTTTGCAATCCCGCAGCGATCGATGTTGGCCTCGACGCCTTTGCGGAAATTGGCGTAGCTCGGTCCGGAAACATCTTTGCCGAGCTTTTTGTCCTTCGAGCCCTTCGGGAACCCGGCGAACGTGTCGAACAGATAGATGCGGCGCTCGGAGATGCCGAAGTGCTCGCAGGCGAGGGCGGCGAAGATCGAGGCGCCGCCGTACCAGACGCCACATTCGACGACATCACCCTGGATGTTGCGCTGCGAGACGTACCGGATTGCGCTGAACAGATTGTAGAAGCCCGTGACGTGGATCATCGAGTAGGGCTTCGCGATATCGTAGATTTCCCAGAATTTCTCCTCCGTTATGTCGGGAAAAGAGCTTCGGCGACGGGATGCCATTTCGTCGATCTTCGGAATTTTATCGTAGACCGTGAGCATTTGGCCTCCCGATGGCGGCGCTGACGCCGCTGATTGGTTTCGTTCAGGCGAAACAGGTGGAAGCCACCCGTCGCTGCTACTGGAGCACCTCGGGGTTCACCGCATTCTCCTTGCGCGGCACCCCATCGAAGACGGAAAGCACGTTCTTCGCGGCCTCGATCGACATGCGCTCCTGTGCCTCGGCCGTGACGCCCGCCATGTGCGGAGAAAGGATGACGTTCGGCAGCTTGAACAGGGGATTGGCCGGGTCGGGCGGCTCACGGTCGAAGACATCGAGCGCCGCTGCCGGCAGCGTCCCGTCGGTGAGCGCCTTGTGCAGTGCGGCCTCGTCGATGATGCCGCCGCGCGCCGTGCACACGAGATAGGCGGTGCGCTTCATCTTTTTCAACCGATCGGCGCCGAACATGCCGATGGTCTCGGTCGTCTTCGGACAGTGAATGGTCACGAAATCGGCGCGCGGCAGGGCAGCGTCGAGATCGGATACCGGCTCGCAGCCGGCTGCGCGGATCGTCTCCGGCTTCACGTACGGGTCGAAGACCAGGACCGTCATCTCCATCGCCAGGCAGCGCTTCGCGGTCCGCGTGCCGATGCGGCCGAAGCCGATGATCAGCACCGTCTTCTCGAACATGTCGACCGCCACGTACTCGGGCTTGAGGCGGTCGGCCCAGCGGCCCTCGGCGACCAGCCTGGTCAGTTGCGGACCTTTCCTCGCGAGCGTCAGCATGAAGGCCATCGCCTGCTCGGCGACAGATGGAGAATTGGCCGTTCCGGCGATCATCACCGGCACGCGGTGCCGGGTCATCGCCGGGATATCGATGGCGTCGAAGCCGACGCCGGTGCGGGCCACGACGGCGATGCCGCCGGACGCAGCATGCTCGGCGTCACCGAACGGCGTCGCGCCCAGTATGACCGCGTGCACCGGCGCTTGCGACTTCAACAGTTGCTGGTACTCGGCACCCTTCATGAAATAGTTGAATGGGATCGCCTCCACATCGCCCCGCGCCTTCAAAATCTCGATTCCGCCCTTGCCCATGGAATCCGTATAGAGGACCTTCTTCTTATTGGTGGTCATGTGCGTCACATCCCTGTCCAGCTGCTGGACAATGAGTAGTCTGCCGCTGGCGGCAGGCGCAAGAAGCCTGTCGAGGGCGCTCTGCCACCTTCGGCCGCTACGCCAGGAGAGGCAATGCGTTGGATCGAGTATTGGGACGACAAGCCCACCATTTACGTGGGTGCGCGACACCGGGACGCGCATTATCGCTGCGTTGCCGAGGGACTCGTCTCCTGTCTTCAACCTGGGGATGCCGTCGTGCTCGACTACGGCTGCGGTGAGGCCCTGAACGCGGGCATCGTCGCCAGCCGCTTGCGCCGGCTCTACCTCTGCGATGCCGCGCCGAGCGTCAGGGCCGAGCTTTCCCGAAGGTTTGCCGGCAACCCGGCAGTCACGGTCGTCGCGCCGGAGGAGCTATCCGGAATTGCCGAAGGCTCCATCGATCTCGTGGTCGCCAACTCGGTGATCCAATATCTCTCGGCCGAGGTGCTGGACGGCTGTCTCGACGACTGGAAGCGCCTCGTGCAGCCGCGAGGCAGGATCGTGCTCGCCGACGTCATCCCGCGAGGCGTGGGACCGCTCACCGATGCCGCGGCCCTTCTTCGCTTCGCTGCCCGCGAGGGCTTTCTCCTCGCTGCCGTGGCCGGACTGGTGCGCACCTTCTTTTCGCCCTACCGCACCATCCGCGCGAAGCTCGGCCTGACACAACTCGACGAGGCAGAGGTGATCGCGATGCTCGCCGGCAAGGGGCTCGCCGCCACGCGCGTCCACCCCAATCTCGGCCACAACCAGGCCCGCATGGCTTTCGAGGCACGCCCGCGCTGACGTCGCCTCCGGTCAGGACGCTCCGGCCATCGCAGGCACTTGTGCAATGGCTCGCAGGAACGCAAAATTTACGCGGGTGCCCCGAGGCTCGGCGCTCGTCCTGACGGATGCCGCCGTGAAGCAAGTGGCCATTGTCATCTACCGTGCCATCGGAGCAGGCATTGCCATCGGCGTGATGGAGATGCTGGCGGACATTGCGGGCGAGCCGCTGTCCCGCGTCCCTTTCGTGACCTCGATCGTGCTCGCAATGGCCTTGCCCGATGCCGAGCCGGCGCAGCCGCGCGCCATCGTGGGTGGTCACATGGCGTCGAGCGTGGCCGGTCTGCTCGTCGTCTGGTGGCTCGGGACTGGCGAGCTATCGAACGCCCTTGCCGTCGGGCTGGCCACCTGCGCGATGCTGGCCGGGCGCATGCTGCATCCACCGGCCGGCATCGATGCCTTTTTGATCGCCAGCTACGGTCTCCACTGGACCTGGGCCGTTTCCCCTGTCCTCGTCGGGGCGCTGCTACTGTCGGCCTTCTCATACCTGTGGCGGGCAGGCGAGCACCGCCTCTTCGACGCCGCCGATCGCGCCGCCGCGCCACAGTTGTGGTCGCGCGAGCGTATCCGCGCCCTCACGCGGCGCTGGCAAGCTCGCCCTTGAGCGCCTTGGCGATGAGCATCCGGGTCTCGGGCACGCCATAGAGCTCGATGAAGGAGCCGAAGCGCGGTCCTTGTGACTGTCCGAGCAACACCTCGTAGATGGCCTGGAACCAGCCGCGGAGATTGTCGGCGAAACCGTTGGTCTTCCCGGCCTCGTAGACGATGTTCTGCAGCGACTCGGCGCTGGCGCCGGCGGGCACAGCGGCGAGGCCGCGGTCTAGCGCCTCCAATGCCGCTCGCTCGGCTGCCGTCGGCGCACGGAACTTCTTCTCCGGCTTCACGAACGCATCGTAGTAGCGAACCGCATAGCCCACGAGCTGGTCGAGCAGTGGATACGCCTCAGGCGTCGCGTCCGCGGCATGGCGGCGGATGAAACCCCACAGCACGGCCTTGTCGTTGGCGTTCGACGCCGAGACGAGATTCAGCAGCAGCCCGAACGAGATCGGCAGCTCGGCCGCTGGCGGATGTCCCGAATGAATGTGCCAGATCGGATTTTCGAGCCGACCCTTCGCCTCCTCGGCCGGATACTTGGCGAGGAAGGTCAGATACTCGTCGACGGCGCGTGGGATGACGTCGAAATAGAGCCGCTTCGCCGTCTTGGGCTTCTGGAACATGTAGAGCGACAGGCTCTCGGGGCTCGCATAGGTGAGCCACTCCTCGATGGTGAGCCCGTTGCCCTTCGACTTCGAGATTTTCTGCCCCTTGTCGTCGAGGAACAGCTCGTAGTTGAAACCCTCGGGCGGTGTGCCACCGAGCGCATGGCAAATCTTGGAGGAAAGCGTCACCGAATCGATCAGATCCTTGCCCGCCATCTCGTAGTCGACACCGAGAGCGGTCCAGCGGAGCGCCCAGTCCGCCTTCCATTGGCACTTGACGGCGCCGCCCGTGACCTTGGTCTCGACCTTCTCGCCCGTGTCGGGATCGACGTAGACCACGGTTCCCTTCGACGGGTGCCGCTCGATCATCGGCACGTAGAGCACCTTGCCGGTGCGTGGGCTGATCGGCAGGAACGGCGAGTAGGTAGCGCGCCGCTCGGGCCCGAAGGTCGGCAGGATGATATCCATCACCTTGTCGTAGACCTCGAGCATACGGAGCAGCGTCGCATCCATCATGCCGGACGTATAAGCGTCAGTCGCCGAGAAGAACTCGTACTCGAAACCGAACTGGTCGAGGAAGCCGCGCAGGCGTGCGTTGTTGTGGTGCGCGAAGCTCTGATACTCGTTCGAGAACGGGTCGGGCACACGCGACAGCGGCGTATCGAGGAAGCCGGCCAGCATCTCCTGGTTCGGCACGTTTCCCGGCACCTTCCGGAAGCCGTCCATATCGTCCGAGAAGCAGATCAGACGTGTCTTGCGGCGTCCCTCGGTCAGCACCTCGAACGCGTGGCGCACCATGCTGGTGCGCGCCACCTCGCCGAAGGTGCCGATGTGCGGCAGTCCGGATGGGCCGTAGCCGGTCTCGAAGACGACGACTTTGTCCTTGCCACCCGGCACCTTGTCGAGACGCTGTATAAGACGGCGCGCCTCCTCGAATGGCCAGGCTCGTGCCTCGGCCGCGGCTCGGATCTCGTCGGGTGCGATGGCGTCGGTCATTGGTCACGCTTCGTTCAAATCGGAGCGCGGACCCTAGGTGCGGCCTCGCCGGGCGTCAATCGAGACGCACGGACGACTTGCATCTGCGACGACCGCGATCTCACGTCACGCGCGTGCCGCCGAGGAGCTGGTGGCCACAGAAGCGACATTGGCCGACGCGGGAATATTCGTTGAGCAGTTGGCACACGTCGTTGTGACAGACGATGGCGGGATGCTGCGGCTGGTGCAGCTCGAAGCGGCGACCATCGCAGGCGATCACGGAGAGTGGCTGAACCTGGGTCCGCAATCCTTTCAGTGGCGCCAGATTGACCGTGCAGCGCGCCTGCGCCCGCTCGTCGGCAGCCACCAGCACGGCCACGTCGCCAGACCGCTCCAGCCAGACCGCGAGGCCAGGCACGAGCGGTGGCTGACGATCGAGGTTGAGCAGGCCGACGTCCGTGCCGAGCGCGAGACCTATGCCGCGGCCGTCGAGCAGCTCCGATTTCCCGGTGGCCTGCAGGCTCTTGTCGATGGTGAGGACGATCAGGGGCTTCGCGTCGGTGAGGGTGATGCGGTAGGGCCCGATCTCCAGGATGGAGCTTTTGTCGAACGGGCGGGCAGCTTTGCGGATCGGCAGGCCATCCAGCCGGGAGCCGTTCTGACTGTCGTCGATCCAGGCGAGAGCGCCGTCGATGTCCTCCAGGCGTCCGTGAAAGCGCCCGATGGTCTTGCTGTCGTCATGGAGCACGACCTGGTTTGCCGGATCTCCGCCCCGACCCACCCCCGCGGGAAGGAAGCACGGCGCCACGAACGAGCGGCCCGTGGTGGTATGGGTGACCCGGATATAGACCCTGTTCTCCATAGCGCCCTCCCGGCTTGCGGCCACCGGCCAACCTGGACTGGTCCCGGGCGGCCACGGCGGCGCGAGCCCCTGCCGCTCCGAGATGAGCACATCGTCCCGCCGGCCCCGTCAAGTGATCGTCGGCGGCCGGCGCTTCGTCCAGCTCGTCGCCTGCTCGTAGGCATGCGCAATCCGGTAGAGCCGCGGCTCCGTCCAGGCATGCCCGATCAGCTGAAGCGACAGCGGCAAGCCATCGGCGGTGAAACCTGCCGGCATGGCGAGCGCCGGCTGCCCGGTCACGTTGAAGGGCTGGCGGGCCTGCCGTGGATAGACCCGCGCGCAGGCCTCGGCGTCGTCGATCGGTGGCGGCGGGTCCATGCTCGAGACTGTGAGTATGGCATCGAGGCCGGCCATGCGCTCGCTCGTGAGGGCGATCAGCCGCGCGCGCATCCGCATGGCATCGACATAGTCGGCCGCCGAGAACGCCGCTCCCCCGACCAGTCGCTGGCGGGCGAGCGCCCCGTAGTCCTCCGGCCGCTCCTGCAAGTGGTGGCGATGGATGGCGAAAGCCTCCGACGCGAGGATCACGCGACAGCAAACCGTGTAATCGCCGAGCGGTGCGAGCCGGATCTCGCGCACGTCGGCGCCGAGGTCACGCAGCACGTCGGCCGCCGTATCGATCGCCTTCGCCTGCTCGGGATGGGCCTTCTCGTCGCCGTCGTAGAAGTGGCGGACAAGCCCGATGCGCAACCCCTTCACGCCACGCCCGATCTCGGCCGAGAAGTCCGGCACGGGCACATCCGCGCTACCGGGGTCCATAGGATCGTGGCCGGCAAGTGCCTGCATGAGCAGGGCGTTGTCGGTGACATCGCGGGTCATCGGCCCAACGTGGTCGAGCGAGAACGAGAGCGGGAACACGCCGCGGCGCGAGACGCGGCCGTAGGTGGCCTTGAGGCCGACGATGGCGCACATGGAGGCTGGATTGCGAACCGAGCCGCCGGTGTCGGTGCCGAGAGCGGCGGGCACCATGCCGGTCGCCAGCGCCACGCCGGAGCCCGACGACGAGCCGCCCGGGAAGTGGTTGCCGCCCCAGGGATTGACAGCCGGTGGCCACGGCAGGTCGAACGACGGCCCGCCGATGGCGAACTCGTGCGTCGAGAGCTTTCCCATCACGATCGCGCCGGCCGACTCGAGCCGCTCGGTGACCACGGCGCTCGCCGAAGCCTTGTGGTCGGCATAGATCTTCGAGTGGCATGTGGTCGGAATGCCGGCGACATCGATGATGTCCTTCAATCCGACCGGAATGCCATGCAACGGGCCGCGTCGGCTGCCGGCTGCGATCTCGGCCTCGGCGGCGCGAGCCTGGGCGCGGGCGCGCTCCGGGAGAACTCGGATGAAGGCATGCCAGCGCGAATCGAGGCGCTCGATGCGGGCGAGCAGCGCATCGGTCAGCTCGACGGGCGAGAGCTTCCGCTCCGAGAGCAGACGCGAGGCCTCGGCGATCGACATCCAGGCGAGGTCGCTCATTGGCCGGCCTCCGTGCGCGAGGCGAGGCGCAGCGCATGCGCCGGCTCCTCGGCGGGGGCGAGGTCTTTCGGCAGCCGGCGCGCCAGTGCCGACGCCGATTGCAGTGCCGACTTGAGCTGATCCGGATAGGCCGCCTGGAATTTGTCGAGCCCCGCAGCGCGGGCAAGTCTCGCCGTCTCGTCGCTCTCAGTCATTTTACCCTCGTGCCCCACGATTGGCCGCTTCGGCCGCAGCGTACGCGCGCGGCAGGGCTGCGGGAACACCGCGCCCTGCCCGATCTTTCCTCACGCTGCCAGCGCAGTGACGCCCAAAGCCTGCCCGTATCGCCGGCTCGCCTCGAGGAAATCGCCGTATTTCCTGTGCACGGCGGTGTGCTGGAGGCCGGCGAGCAGCAGCCGATTGCGGTCGAAGCTGCGGTTCTTGGCGTAGTCCTCGACGAGGAGCTGCCCAAGCTCCTGGTTATGCGGATCGTTGCCGATGCGCGAGGCGCAAATGGCGATCTGCCGGGCGAGCACCTCGCCGTTGCCGCCGCCGTCGAGGTAGGCCCGCGCCCAGGCGATCGCCTGTGGCCCATCGAGCGCGATGGTCGAGGCGACGACGTGCTCGAGCATCTGGCCGGTGCTCTTTGCCGAGGCGCCGGCCGGCAGCTGCGCGCGCATCTCGCGACCGTCGCCCACTTGCCGGTTGTGCCGGGAGTTCCGGTTCAGGTAGCTCGTCGCGACGTAGAGCAGCTTCAGGCGCTGCTCGTGCGCGAAGGTGTCGTAGAACCATCCGAGCGTGTTCAGGTACTCGTAGCAGTGCTGCGGAATCGAGAAGTTGAGCGTGTCCGCCGTCTCGAGCAGCACCTGGGCGCCGCCGATCTGGAGCACGTCGAGGATTTGGCGCGGGCCTTTCCCGGCGAGAAGAAGGCGCGATAGCGCCTCCTGGAGCTGGGGCTCTTCGCCGCCGAGGACGACATCCAGAAACGCCTCGGCCTCGAGACGGGACAGCGGCTCGGTCTGGCGCAGGATCTCGGCTTCCTTCGCCGTCGAGCCGCCATAGGGAATGGCCGAGATCTTCTGCCTCTCGATGTAGTGCGTGATGCAGTTGCAGGCCATCTCGTAGGTCGAGTACCAGCGCGGCCCGACGCCGATGTCGAGTGCGCCCGCGTAGAGCACGTGGTGGGCATTGTCCCAGCCGACGAAATTGCCGAGCTCCACCGTTGCGCGCGCCCGGAACGACTTGTGACCGGTGGTGTAGGAGCGATTGAGATAGACGCGATCCTGCAGGTCGATCAGCCCCGCGAAGCACAGCTGTGCCAGCGCCGCCTTGCGGTGCGACGGCTCCTCCATGATGCCGAGGAAGACGCGGTAGGCCTCGAGGACGTGCCCCCGATGGACGAGGTCGAGCCACCGGTCGAGCTTCTCGTCGACGGTGCCTTCGACATGCTCGGCCGTCTGGTCCGGCCAGTGCACGACGGGCTTCACCGGCTCGCCCTTGATCGGCTCCATCCCGCGCGAGTAGTGCCCGGGTGCCTTGTTGATCTTCTGGTTCCAGATATCGAGACCGGTCGGGATGTACCAGACCGTCTGCGCCATGGGCAGACCCGCCATGTCCGCGGGCATCATCTTCGCAAGGTGCGTCGTGGCGCGCGCCGACAGCAGGCAGTGGTCGTTGTTGACGAAGTTGACGAAGCCGCGGTCGATGCGCTCGTGGTAGGGCACATGCGTCAGCGGCGCGTGGATGCGCACACCTTCGTTAACGACCTCGGGGAGCGGCCGGCCAGCTTTGACGAGGCCGTAATAGGCCTGACTGGCGCCGACCTGGTCGCGGGCCAGGATTCGCTCCTCGAGCTTGTCGTAGAGGCGTCGAACATCGCTCGGCATTTCCGAATGGGATGCGGCTGTGGCGGGCATGGGCCTGCTCCTCGGATGCGTGATCGGTGGCCGCGGCGAACTCGAAATGGCGCTGCGGCAGGGACGACGGGCAAAGCGTTGCATACCTTTTGTCGGAGTCAAACCGGTCGCTGCATCCCTGGCAACGGACCGGCCGGAGGAGGCTCCGGCTTTTGTGCCGGCCTCGACACGCCCGCTGCCCTTCGCCGCCGGCACCACCTCGCAATGACGGTGTCTCGCGGCTACGGTTGCCGCTGCTCCCGCTTGCTTCTAGTGTAGCCCGTGCTCGCTGGTGGCGTCTGACGCCGCCGCCCTTCCGATCGATCTCGGTCAGGACCAGGAATGTCGCTTGAAACCGAAGCCGTGCTCGACCGGCGTCGCTTGAGACGCTCGATGTCGTTCTGGCGCGCCGCCGCTATTTTAGCGGTGATTGCCGCGCTTGCCGCTGCTGGCCTCGTGACGGCCCGGGGCACCGACGGTGCCGGCGTGCTCGGGCGCAAGCAGATTGCCAGGGTGACGCTGGAAGGGCTGATCACCGAGAACCGCGACCAGTTGCGCCTGTTCCGCCAGTTGGCGGCCAAGGATCACGTCGCGGCCGTCATTCTCTTCGTCAATAGCCCGGGCGGCACCACGACCGGCGGCGAGGCCCTGTTCGAGGCCATCCGCGAGGTGGCCGCGAAAAAGCCGGTCATCGCCCAGTTCGGCACCATCGCCACGTCGGCGGCGTATATCGCCGGGCTGGCGTCCGACCAGATCTTCGCCCGCGGCAACACCATTACAGGCTCGGTGGGTGTCATCTTCCAGTGGGCCGAGGTGTCGGAGCTCCTGGGCAAGGTCGGCGTCAGGATGAACGAGATCAAGAGCGGACCGCTGAAGGCCGAGCCCTCGCCGTTCCACCCCCTCGATCAGGCCGGCCGCGAGACGACCGAGCGCATGGTGGCAGAGTCCATGCGCTGGTTCCGCGGCCTCGTCGCCGAGCGGCGCAAGGTGGACACGGCCGCAATTCCCGGCCTCGAGCAGGGGCGCATTTTCTCGGGCCGCGAGGCGCTTCAACACAAGCTGATCGATGCGATCGGCAGCGAGCCCGAGGTCGTTGCCTATCTCGCCGAGAAGCGTGGCGTGCCGCGCGGCCTGAAGGTTGTCGACTGGAAGCCGAGGAGCGACGATTCGCTCGGCATCCTCGGCATGGTCGGCCGCGCGCTGGCATCCGCCTTCGGCATCGACCTCGCCGACCGCTGGCCGCTCGTCGGTCCGCGCCTGTCGGCGCTCGGCTCCGGCGGGCTCGTTTCCATTTGGCAGGCCGGTGAAAAATAAGTAATATCAAAGTCGTGCGACGGTTCGTCGATGCGGTAGCGGCACTCGGCGCGGCACGACCCAGGGGAGCGGGAGCGTCACATGATCAAGTCGGAGCTGATAGCCAAGATTGCCGCAGCGAACCCCCACCTTTACCATCGCGACATCGAGCGCATCGTAAACGTCATATTCGATGAGATCGTGGATGCGCTGGCACGGGGTGATCGGGTAGAGCTGAGGGGCTTCGGCGCGTTTACGGTCAAGCACCGGCCACCCCGCGTCGGGCGCAATCCGCGCACGGGCGCGTCCGTCTCGGTCGAGGAGAAGTTCGTGCCCTTCTTCAAGACCGGCAAGGAGCTGCGTGAGCGGCTCAACGATGCCCCTGTGGCCGAGAAGAAGAAGGCTCCCGCCAAGCGGCGCACCACCCAGCGCGCGGCGCGCGCGGGGACCTGAGCGACAACGACGCCGCCTCGGCGTTGCCATTGAACGGAGACGAACGTGCTGAAGCGGGTGGTCCGGCTGCTCATCGCCTTTCCGGCGGCCCTCCTCCTCGTCACCCTGGCGGTGTCGAACCGGCACAGCGTGCAGATGATCCTCGATCCGTTCCGGCCCGAGCGGCCGGCTCTCGCAATCGAGATGCCGTTCTATTTCTACCTGTTCGGCGCCATGCTGCTCGGCGTGGTGATCGGCGGCCTCGCAACATGGGTCGGGCAGAGCCACTGGCGCAGCACGGCGCGCCAACGCTCGCAGGACGCCATGCGCTGGCGCGCCGAGGCCGACAGATTGACGCGCGAGCGCGATGCACAGGTGACTACCAGCACTCCCGCTCGTGCACTCGCCGTGGTGAAACGCTAGCGCCTGTCTCGGGCATTCGCCTCGTGACGAGCGCCGGTCGGGCTGATAGCTGTGCGCTCGTCAGCAACCGTCGGGCGGAAAGTATCGGCCGTGGCCGTTCGCATCAAAATCTGTGGCATTCGCACCCGGGAGGCGTTGTCCGCCGCGCTCGAGGCGGGCGCCGACGACATCGGCCTCGTGCTGTTCCCGCCGAGCCCGCGCAACGTATCGCTCGACGAGGCTGCGTCACTGGCGGTCGAGGCGCGAGGTCGTGCCCGCATCGTGGCACTGACGGTCGATGCCGACGACGCGCTCCTCGCAGACATCGCCAATCGGGTTCGTCCTGACTTTTTGCAGCTTCACGGCAACGAGAGCACGGAGCGCGTGGCCGAGGTACGCCACCGGCTCGGCATTCCCGTCATGAAAGCCATCAAGGTCGAGACCGCCGCCGACGCCGCCGAGGCGCTGCGCTATGCCGGTGTCGCCGACCTGATCCTGTTCGATGCCCGGCCGCCCAAAGGCGCCGACCGGCCCGGCGGCCACGGCGCGACATTCGACTGGCACGCCCTCGATGCGGTAAAGGACCGGCTCGCCTACATGCTGTCCGGCGGACTTACCCCGGCAAACGTGGCCGAGGCCATTCGGGCGACAGGCGCCGCCGCGATCGATGTCTCATCCGGCGTCGAGAGCGCGCCGGGCATCAAGGACCCGGCCCGCATCCGCGCCTTCGTAACCGCCGCACGCGACGCCGCATCGTGAGCGCCGCAAACCGCACCTTCAACCCCGATCCGGGAGTCCGAGCCCATGACCACCGCCACCCTCGCCCCCGGTACCCCACCGAACAGCTACCGCTCTGGCCCTGACGAGCGCGGCTTTTTCGGCATCTTCGGCGGTCGTTTCGTCGCCGAGACGCTGATGCCGCTCATCCTCGAGCTCCAGGAAGCCTACGACGCCGCCAAGAAGGACCCGGATTTCGCCAAGGCGCTCGCCTTCCTGAACACGCACTACTCGGGTCGGCCTTCGCCGCTGTATCTGGCCGAGGGCGTGACCAATGCGCTTGGCGGCGCCAAGGTCTACTTCAAGCGCGACGAGCTCAATCACACCGGCAGTCACAAGATCAACAACTGCCTCGGCCAGATCCTGCTCGCCCGTCGCATGGGCAAGACCCGCATCATCGCCGAGACGGGCGCCGGCCAGCACGGCGTCGCAGTCGCCACCGTGTGCGCCAAGTTCGACTTGCCGTGCGAGATCTACATGGGCGCCACCGACGTCGAGCGGCAGTCGCCCAACGTCGCGCGCATGAAGCTGCTGGGCGCCAAGGTCAACCCGGTGACGTCCGGCGCCGGCACCCTGAAGGACGCCATGAACGAGGCGCTGCGCGATTGGGTGACCAACGTGCGCGACACCTATTACATCATCGGCACGGCTGCAGGGCCGCATCCCTATCCCGAGCTCGTCCGCGACTTCCAGTCGATCATCGGCCGCGAGGTGCGCGAGCAGATGATGGCCGCCGAGGGCCGCTTGCCCGATACCCTCGTCGCCTGCATCGGCGGCGGCTCCAACGCCATCGGCCTCTTCCACCCCTTCCTCGACGATCCCTCCGTGCGCATGTTCGGCGTCGAGGCGGGCGGGCATGGTCTCGATGTCGAGAACGGCCACTGTGCCTCGCTCACCGGCGGGCGCCCCGGCGTGCTGCATGGCAACCGCACCTACTTACTCCAGACCGAGGACGGGCAGATCCTCGAAGGACATTCGATTTCCGCTGGCCTCGATTACCCGGGCATCGGCCCCGAGCACTCCTGGCTCAAGGAGACCGGCCGCGTCGACTATGTGGTCGCGACCGACAAGGAAGCGCTCGACGCGCTGCAATTCTGCACGAGGAAGGAGGGCATCATCCCGGCGCTCGAGCCTGCGCATGCCCTGGCCCACGTGATGCGCATCGCGCCGAGATTGCCCAAGGACCACCTGATCGTGATGAACCTCTGCGGCCGCGGCGACAAGGACCTGTTCACGGTGGCGAAGGCGCTGGGGATGAAGATCTGACCGCACGCCGCCATGCCTTCCCGGCGTGGCGGTGCTGCCGCGCCAATCGGGCATCGCAGTTGAACTTGAGCTGCGAGGCCCGTAAAAGCCTCCACCATGCGTGTTCCGCTGCTCATAGTGTCGCGAATTACTTGGCCGGCTGCCTGAGGGCGCCGGATGACGACGCTTGCCGCCTGTGCCGCGGCGCCATCACTCTCGCGAACGAAACGAGCCCATGAACGACAAAGCCACGAGCCCCTCCGGCCGCGATTGGGGCCAGACGCTGTTCCTGCCCAAGACCGATTTTCCGATGCGCGCCGGCCTGCCCCAGATGGAGCCGAAGCTGTTGGAGAGATGGAAGAAAATCCATCTCTACGAGCAGCTTCGCACGAAGGCCGCTGGCCGCCCGCGCTTCACGCTGCACGATGGCCCGCCCTACGCCAACGGCAACATCCACATCGGGCACGCGCTGAACAAGATTCTGAAGGACCTCGTCACCCGCAGCCAGCAGATGCTGGGCTTCGACAGCAACTACGTGCCGGGCTGGGACTGCCACGGTCTCCCGATCGAGTGGAAGATCGAGGAGGAGTACATGGCCAAGGGCAAGCCGAAGCCCAACCTGAAGGACCCGCAGGCTCTGAAGGCCTTCCGCGCCGAGTGCCGCGCCTTCGCCGAGCACTGGATGAAGGTGCAGTCCGAGGAGTTCCAGCGCCTCGGCGTCGAGGGCGACTGGGACCACCCCTACACGACCATGACGTTCCCGGCCGAGGCCCAGATCGCGCGCGAGCTCATGAAGTTCGCCGAGACGGGCCAGCTCTATCGCGGCTCGAAGCCCGTGATGTGGTCCGTCGTCGAGAAGACGGCGCTCGCCGAGGCGGAGGTCGAGTACCAGGACTACCAGAGCGACATGATCTGGGTGAAGTTTCCGATCTTACCGAAGCAGCATAGCGGAGCTACAAAGCACTTTGATGCCCATGAAGTGAGTATGCTTCAAAAGTTGGTAGAAGCGAAAGCTGCTGTCGTCATCTGGACAACGACCCCCTGGACCATCCCAGGCAATCGGGCGATTTGTTTTAACTCGAAACTTGAGTATCAGCTCTACGAAATCACAAAGGCACCCGCAGAAAATTGGGCCAAGGTGGGCGACCACTATGTCATCGCTTCTAAACTCGTGGCTGAAGTAATGAAAGCTGCGAAGGTAGAGACCTATGAGCCCCGGGGCGTCGTCGATAAGCTCACGCTCACCAACTACGTGACTTGCGCCCATCCCCTCCGCAACGCCGGCCTCGGCGGCTATCAGTTCGACGTGCCGCTGCTCGATGGCGACCACGTCACGGACGACGCCGGCACCGGCTTCGTGCACACCGCGCCCGGCCACGGCCGCGAGGATTTCGACATCTGGACGGCCTCGACGCGCAAGCTGATCGCAATGGGCATCGATCCCTCGATCCCCTACACGGTCGATGAGAACGGCGCCTTCACCAAGGACGCGCCGGGCTTCGAGGAGAGCCTCGTCATCACGGCCAAAGGCGACAAGGGCCGCGCCAACGACTTCGTCATCAAGGCCTTGGCTGCCGCCGGCATGATGGTCGCGCGCGGGCGCCTCAAGCATCAGTACCCGCACTCCTGGCGCTCGAAGAAGCCGGTCATCTTCCGTAACACGCCGCAGTGGTTCATCCACATGGACAAGGAGGTGCCGTTCCTCGAGCAGGTGAGCCGCGAGCACCGCGAGAAGCTGCGTGCGGCCGGCATCGCGGACGGGCACAACGCCCCCATCCCCAAGACCCTTCGCGAGGTCTCGCTCCAGGCCATCCGCGAGACACAATGGGTGCCCGCCAGCGGTGAGAATCGCATCGCCGGCATGATCGAGGCCAAGCCCGACTGGGTGATCTCGCGACAGCGCGCCTGGGGCGTGCCGATCACGGTGTTCGTGCGCAAGGGCACCAACGAGGTGCTCGTCGATGCGAAGGTCAACAAGCGCATCTACGACGCCATGCACGCCGAGGGCGCCGATGCCTGGTTCTCGGACGCCGACGGCGCGCGCTTCCTCAGGCCCGACTACGATCCCGCCGAATTCGAGAAGGTCAACGACGTCCTCGACGTGTGGTTCGATTCCGGCTCCACCCACACCTACGTGCTGGAGGACAAGGACCACTTCCCCGGCCTTTACGGCTTCAAGCGCAAGGTCGACGGCGGCCAGGATACCGTCATGTATCTCGAGGGCTCGGACCAGCATCGCGGCTGGTTCCATTCCTCGCTGATCGAAAGCTCCGGCACGCGCGGACGCGCACCCTACGACGTGGTGCTCACCCACGGCTTCTGCCTCGATGAGAAGGGGCAGAAGATGTCGAAATCTGTCGGCAATGTGGTCGCCCCGCAGGAGGTGATCGCCAAGTCCGGCGCCGACATCATGCGCCTCTGGGTGGCATCGTCCGACTACGCGGACGACCTGCGCATCGGCCCGGAGATCCTGAAGACGTTCTCGGACAACTATAGGAAGATCCGCAACACGCTGCGCTGGATGCTCGGCACGCTGGCCCACTACGAGCCCGCGAAGGCCGTGGCCAGGGCCGAGATGCCCGAGCTCGAGCGGCTGATGCTGCACCGGCTCGCCGAGCTCGACGGCATCGTGCGCAAGGCCTACGCGGACTACGATTACAAGCGCGTCGTGGCGGCGCTCTCGCAGTTCATGAACACGGAGCTGTCCGCCTTCTACTTCGACATCCGCAAGGACGCCCTCTACTGCGAGCCGCCATCATCGCGGAAGCGGCACGCGGCACTCACCTGCGTCGAGCACATCTTCCGCCATGTCACGGTCTGGCTGGCGCCGATCCTGACCTTCACGACCGAGGAGGCGTGGCTGGACCGCTATGGCGACGACGGCGCTCGCTCCATCCATCTCGAGACGTTCCACGAGGTTCCAGCCGGCTGGCGCGACGACGCACTTGCGGCCAAGTGGGAGACCGTGAAGCGCATCCGTTCGGTGGTCACCGGTGCCCTCGAGATCGAGCGGGCAGCGAAGCGCATCGGCTCCAGCCTCGAGGCGGCGCCGCTCGTCTGCCTCGCCGAGCAGAAGCTGATGGAAGCCCTCGACGGCATCGATCTGGCCGAGATCTGCATCACGTCTGGGATCGGCATCTCCCTCGATGCGACCCCGCCCGCGGAGGCGTTCACCTTGCCGGAGGTGTCCGGCGTCGCCGTCGTTTCACAGCGGGCGGCGGGCACCAAGTGTGCGCGCTCGTGGCGCTATACGATCGACGTCGGCAACGACCCGGACTATCCCGACTTGTCGGCGCGCGACGCGGCGGCCATGCGCGAGCTGGACGCGGCGGCCGCCGCCTGAGCGGCTTGCGGGCATGAGACGGCCATCGGGTTTACCAAGGCCGTGCCCGTGACAGTCCCCAGCTGACAACCGGGTCCGAGCCACTTCGGCTTGCTCCCGGTTGCCCCTGCGACTAGACGATGGCTCGGCGGTCGCGCGGACCGCTGTGCGCACGAGGCAGCGATGCGGACCATGACCGGCGACCTGATCGCCCTCGCCAAGGCCGGCACCTTCGACGTCATTGCCCACGGCTGCAACTGCATGCACAGCATGGGAGGCGGCCTCGCGGCCCAGATCAGACACCAGATCCCCGAGGCTTATGCCGCCGACCTCGCCACACGGCGCGGCGAGCGGGCAAAGCTCGGCACGTGCTCCGTTGCCGTGATCGAGACACCGGCCGGTCGGCTCACCGTCGTCAATGCCTATACCCAGTTCGCACCGAGCACCGGTCACGGCGTGGATGTCGACTACGACGCCGTGCGCCGCTGCATGCGCTGGATCGGGGACACCTACCGCGGCAAGCGGATCGGGCTTCCCCTGATCGGCGCCGGCCTTGCCGGTGGAGATTGGCCCACGATCGAGCGCATCATCGCCGAGGAGTTGCACGGCGAGAACGTCACCATCGTCAAGTACGGCGGCGCATCATGAGCGAGTCCGCACCGACCGACGAAGGCCTGCGCCTCTGGGGCCCGGCGTCCCGGCTGGGCCTCCTCGTGATCGTTCTCACCTTCGTCGTCGACCAGGCGCACAAATGGTGGATGCTGAACGTCTACGCCATCGCCAAGGGCCAGCGCATCTACGTCACGCCGTTCCTCGATCTCGTCTACGTCGTCAACAAGGGCGTCTCCTACGGCCTGCTCGACAACTCCGGACCATGGCTTCTCACGGCCTTCGCCGTGCTGGTCTCGGCAGTGCTCTGGCTCTGGCTGTCGCATCCGACCTCCGGCTGGATCATGGGCGCGAGCCTGGGCCTGATCATCGGCGGCGCGCTCGCCAACGCGCTCGACCGGTTGCATCTCGGCGGCGTCGCCGACTTCTTCTCGCTCCACGCCTTCGGTTTTTACTGGTACGTGTTCAATATCGCCGATGTGGCGATAGTTGCTGGGGTCATCGGCCTCTTGTATGATTCGTTCGGGACGAGTCGCAATGATGCCTCCAAGGCCGCATAGACGGTCGGGAGATGCGCGACAGGGGACAATGCGAATGATCATCGGCCATCGGCTATCGGCACTCCGCGTCGCTCGGACCGCCGTCATTGCTGCATTTCTCGGTCTCGGAGGCTGCGGCGGCGGCGTTGACGGCGTCGAGTTCAATGGCAAGATCTTCGACGCTGTGGGCATGACCGGAGCGCTCGGCAAGAAGGCCGAGCCCAAGACCGAGCCCCGTGCCCCACTCGTGCTGCCCCCGTCGACCGAAAGGCTTCCGCAGCCGGGCGAGTTTGCCGCGGCAGAGCCGGCTCCGACCGATCCGGCATGGCCCAACGACCGGGAGAAGGCCAGGGGCGACTCCGAAGCGAAAAAGAAGCAGGCCCAGGAAGCCTATTGCCGAGACGGCAATTGGAAGGACAAGGCCATGCGCGAAGATGCCAAGGTCGCCGCCGGCCAGAGCGAATGCGGAAGCATCTTCTCGGTCCTGGGCAAGCAGCTTTTTGGCAACTAGCCGCTGCCTCGCAGCGCTGACCGGGCTCCCGCAAACGTCCTCTGTTCATTGCCACCGACTATAAATGTCGGCCATGTGCGGCCACTGATCCCGCGCGCGCCTCTCCGGCAGCGGCTCGACGTCAGGTGCTCCCCGAGCACCACGTCACTTCCGTCGTTTCCGGGCAGCCACCGCCTTGCAGGCACGGGCGTAAAGTGAACCCGTTGTCATTTGACTTTCATTCCCGCTGCCCCGACATCAGAGCCTTGGGCAATGGTGATGCGCTGTGGTCGAGCGTGCCCGGTTGCCTACGGGAGTCTCCTCCCGCAGTCGCGTGCCCAAGGGACAAGTCTATGCTCGCCAATGGCTTCCGTCGCCGCCGACCGCCACTCATCGCCGCTCTCCTCGCCGGGGTCACCCTCATGCTCTCGCTCTCGAGCTTCTTCTCCGAGGCCTACGCCACACCGCGCGCGACCGAGTTGCAACTCGGGAACGGCATGCGCGTCGTGGTGGTCGAGGATCACCGCGCCCCCGTCGTCACGCACATGGTCTGGTACAGGGTCGGGGCCGCCGACGAGCCCCCGGGGGTGTCCGGCATCGCGCATTTCCTCGAGCACCTGATGTTCAAGTCGACGGACAAGATTCCGAACGGAGAGTTCTCGAAGATCGTCTCGCGGCTTGGCGGTCAGGACAACGCCTTCACGGGCCAGGACGTAACGGCCTACTTCCAGCGCATCTCCAAGGACCGCCTCCCGACGGTCATGGCGATGGAGGCCGACCGGATGGCCAATCTCCGCCTCGACGAGAAGGAGGTGCTGACCGAGCGCAACGTCATCCTGGAGGAGCGTCGCTCGCGCACCGACAACAATCCTGCCGCTCTGCTCGAGGAGCAGATGAACGCCACGCTCTACCTCTCGCATCCTTATGGCCTTCCGGTCATCGGCTGGGAGCACGAGATGGCCAAGCTCTCCCGCGAGGATGCGCTGACGTTCTACAAGCGCTTCTACGCCCCTAACAATGCGATCCTCGTCGTCACCGGCGATGTCACCCCCGACGAGGTCCGCAAGCTTGCCGAGGCCACTTACGGCAAGGTTACGCCGAATGCCGAGGTGACGGCGCGTCCGCGCCCGCAGGAGCCCCCGCATCGTGCCGCGCGCCGCATCGAGCTCAAGGACCCGCGCGCCGGCAAGCCGTCTCTCCACCGCAGCTATTTCGCCCCGGCCTATCTCGGGGCCGAGGCCGGAGAGGCCGAGGCACTCGACCTGCTGATGAAAGTGGTCGCCTCCGGCTCGACGAGCCGCATCTACAAGCGCCTCGTCGTCGACGAGAAGCTGGCCTCCTCGACCGGTGGCTATTACTCGGGCAGCGCTCGCGACAGCGGCAAGATCTCCGTCTATGCGGTGCCCGTCGACGGCGTGCCCCTCGACAAGCTCGAGGCGGGGCTCGACAGCGTGCTCGCTGAGGTTCGCGCCGGCGGCATTACCGAGGCCGAGCTGGCGCGCGCCAAGAAATCGTATCTCGCCGAGTACATCTACGACAGCGACAATCAGGCGACGCTCGCGCGCCGCTACGGCTGGTCGCTCACGGTCGGCCGTACGGTCAAGGACATTGAGGAATGGCCCGACCGCATCGCCAAGGTCAGTCTCGAGGATGTGGCCAAGGTGGCCTCCAAGTATCTCGACATCCGCCGCTCGGTGACGGGCACGCTCGTGCCCGTCAACCCGGATGCGCCGGCGGCGGTCGCCACCACACCGCCGCAGACGGCACCGGCCAACGCGCCCACCGCCAAGGGTGCCGGGCGGACGTGATCGGAGTGAGTTCCAGTCCATGCTCGATGTGAAGCGTTTCTCCGATTGGATCGGAGCTCAGCCTCCCGCACGCCGCCTCTGGCTATTCCTCGGGGCCGTGGCCCTGATGTTGGGCGGCCTCAGTCTGGTCGGGGGCGCTCCGGCCCCGGCTCCGCACGGCGCCTCGACGGCCGTAGCAACGGCCGTCGCCGGAAAGCCTGATGCAGCCCCCTCGCCCGAGGTGATCGGAACGCTCGGCGAGCGACCGGGCGCCCAGGGGCGGCCGGTTCGCACCATCACTGTCGCGCGCTCCGGCGAGCCGGCGCATGGTTCCGGCAACGCCGCTGCCCCCGCCTTGGCGGCAACGGCCACGAGCGGCAGCAGCCCGCCGGCAGCTGTCGTCCATGTCAAAGCGTCGCCCAGCTCGGATGCGGTTCGCCCCGTCAAGGCTTGGCGACAGGCCGCGGCAGGCGATGCCCCTGCGAACGCCACTCCGGCCGGGACACCGGCCGCCACGCCCCTCCCCGTCCCCGCACTCGAGCCGGCAGCGACGAAAATGAACATCCAGGAAGTGAAGAGCCCCGGCGGCATCTCGGCATGGCTCGTCGAGGAGCACAGCGTTCCGCTACTCGCCTTGCGCTTCGTATTCGACGGCGGCTCCAGCCAAGATCCGGCCGGCAAGGAGGGCATCGCCAACTTCATCACCGCCATGATGGACGAGGGCGCTGGCGACATGGACGCCACCCGCTTTCAGGAGCGCATGGAGGAGCTGGCCGTTCGTCTCAGCTTCGAGGACGCCCGCGACTCGCTCTACGGCAACTTCGAGACGCTCACCGTCAACCGGGAGCCCGCGCTCGAGTTGCTCCGCCTCGCCGTCAATCAGCCGCGCTTCGACGCGGCCGCCACCGAGCGCATCAGGAAGCAGCTTCTTGCCAATCTCGCCTACGCGGCCAAGAACCCGACCACCGTCGCCGGTCGCGTTTGGTTCGAGACCGCCTTCGCGGGCCACCCCTATGGTCACAGCGCTTCGGGCACGGCCGAGAGCGTGGCGGCAATCCAGCCGGCCGATCTCGAGGCCTACCGCAAGCGCATCTTCGCCCGCGACACCCTCCGCGTCGTCGCCGTCGGCGACATCGATGCCAAGACGCTGGGCAAGATCCTGGACGACGTCTTCGGCAGCCTACCCGCCAAGGCCGAGCTGGCCCCCGTGCCCCTGACCGCGCCGAAACCCGCCCAGAAGCTGAAGATCGTCGAGATGGACGTGCCCCAGTCGGTCGTCCAGTTCGGCATGGGTGGCCTTGCGCGCAAGGACCCGGACTTCATCCCCGCCTTCGTCATGAACCAGATCCTGGGCGGCGGCGGCTTCGCATCGCGCCTGACCGAGCAGGTGCGCGAGAAGCGCGGCCTCGCCTACTCGGTCTACAGCTACCTGCAGCCCTACAAGCACACGGCCACGTTCCAGGGTGGCGTCGCGACCAAGAACGAGGCCGTGAAGGAATCGATCGACGTCATCCGCGCCGAGTTGCAGAGGATGGCCCAGGATGGCCCGACCGAGACCGAGCTTGCCAACGCCAAGAGCTACCTCACCGGCTCGTTTGCGCTCCGCTTCGACACCAACTCCAAGATCGCGAGCCAGCTGCTCTGGATGCTGCACGAGGACATGGGTATCGACTACGTCTCCAAGCGCAACGCCATGATCGAGGCGGTGACCATGGACGACGTCAAGCGTGCCGCGCAGCGCGTGCTCAAGGTGGACGATCTGTTCGTCACCGTCGTGGGCAAGCCCAAGGGCCTGGGCAACGGCTGACGATTACGGCGCGTTCTGATCCGGATCAGCCGTAGCGGCAGGCTCTAACCACGCGCCTCGCAGCGGCTGGAGCTTCTGGCCCGGCCATGCATTATGCCGCCACATCGCGCGGACGCGGAGGAGAGCCATGCCGGACACCCAGATCATCGTTGGCGAAGGTGGCCGGCAGCTCGTCGCTCAGTCGCTCGCCGGGGCCATGGCGCCGGTCGCCGGCAGTGGCGGCCTCTCTCCTGGCGAGCTCGCGCGCTGGTGCGACTCGCTGACGGGCCCCCTCGAAGGTCTCCGCCGCGCCTACGACGAGCGCACCCTCCCCCACCTGCGCATCCCCGAGCAGACGGCCGATATCGCCGACGCCGAGGCCGCGATGGCAGCGCTCATGGAAGGCGCGCGCACCGTAGTCTTCCTTGGCACGGGCGGCTCGAGCCTCGGCGGCCAGGCGCTCTCCCAGCTCAACGGCTGGAACCTTCCCGGCGGCGCCGACGAGGCCCAGCGGCAGCGGCCCCGCACGCGCTTCTA
>JBFWQN010000015.1:0-23203 GCA_050249405.1 Hyphomicrobiaceae bacterium
GGTGCTCTTCCGATCTCAGCCGCCTCCGCCGCGACGCGCTCGTTGGCATTTGCCGGACCGACATTCTTCTGCATGACGCTCGTCCTCTGTTGGCCGCAGTGCGGCGCGCGGCGATGCGGGCCTCGATGCGCGGCGTGAGATCGTCGATCTCCTGACCGGCCTTTCGTACGGCGTCGGCGATGAGGGCCTTGTCCGGGCCGTCCACCCGGGAGGCCTCGGCCAGAGCCCAGACGCGGGCTGCCCGGCTGCCGCTGCGGCAGTAGAGAAGTACCGGCCCCTCGGCAGCGGCTAGCGCGCCGGCGAGCTGGTCGACGGTCGCGTCAGGGATGTTGCCGCGAGGCGTCGGTACGTAGGCGAAGCGCAGCCCTTCCGCCTCGGCTGCCTTACGCACGGCTTCCGAGCCCGGCTGATCCGGCGCCTCGCCGTCGGGGCGCAAATCGATGATCGTGCGGTAGCCCGCCGACTTGATGCGGCCGATCTCCGGTAGCTTCAGCTGATCGCGGACATGAATGCTCGGCGTCAGGGGATGGCTGACCGATGGCCGCTCTACGGGCGCCCGAGTCGGCTCGCGGCTGGCCAGGGCGAGGCCCACGACGCCGGTCATGGCAACGGCGGTCGACAACAGGAATGCGCGGAATAGGGTCATGTCGGATGCTCATCTATGGCGATGGCGGAACTATGATTGAATATCGTTCAATAATCAAGTGAGCGAAACCGCCGACGATGAACGAGAGGTTACCGTCGGCGGTGCAGCTATTGAGCGTCGGGCGCGGCGCTTATGCCACCCGATCCATCGCCTCCAGCTCGTCGATGAAGCCTTCGAGCACCTTGAGGCCCTTCGACCAGAAGACGGGATCGCGGGCATCGAGGCCGAACGGCGCCAGCAGCTCCGAATGATGCTTCGAGCCGCCAGCCTTCAGCATGTCGAAGTACTTCGAGACAAAACCCGGGTGTGCCTCCTGGTAGAGGCCATAGAGCGAGTTCACGAGGCAGTCGCCGAAGGCGTAGGCGTAGACGTAGAACGGCGAATGGATGAAGTGCGGGATGTAGGTCCAGAACGTCTCGTAGCCGGGACGGCAGTCGACGGCAGGCCCCAGGCTCTCCGCCTGGATCTCCATCCAGAAGCGGTTGAGGTCGTCGCTCGTCAGCTCGCCCTGGCGGCGTCCCTCGTGCACCTTCCGCTCGAAGGTGTAGAAGGCGATCTGGCGCACCACCGTGTTGATCATGTCCTCAACCTTCTGGGCGAGCATGGCCTTTCTCTCGCGCGGGTCGGTGGTGGCCGCCAGCATGGCGCGGAAGGTCAGCATCTCGCCGAACACGGACGCCGTCTCGGCGAGAGTGAGTGGCGTTGATGCCAGCAATGGCCCCTGCGGCGCGGCGAGCACCTGATGCACGCCATGGCCGAGCTCGTGGGCGAGCGTCATCACGTCCCGCGCCTTGCCCTGGTAGTTCATGAGCACGTAGGGGTGAGCGGAGGGCACTGTCGGGTGCGAGAAGGCGCCGGGCGCCTTGCCGGGACGCACCGGCGCGTCGATCCAGCCCGAGCGGAAGAACTTGCCGGCGATGTCGGCCATCTCGGGGGCGAAGCCGCGATAGGCGTCGAGCACCAGGCGCTCGGCCTCCGGCCACGTGACGACGCGCTCCGGCTTCTCGGGGAGCGGCGCGTTGCGGTCCCAGTGGGCGAGCCGGTCGAGGCCGAGCCAGCGTGCCTTCATCGCATAGTAGCGATGCGCGGTGCGCGGATAGGCGGCGCGCACGGTCGAGACGAGCGCCTCCACCACCTCGCGCTCGACCCGGTTCGACAGGTGGCGAGCATCCGCGACGTCGGTGAAGCCGCGCCACCGGTCGGAAATCTCCTTGTCCTTGGCGAGCGTGTTGGTGATCAGCGTGAACAGGCGAATGTTCCTCGCGAAGACCTTGGCCAGCGCCTCGGCGGCGGCCTGCCGGCGGCCGCGGTCGGGGTGCATGAGAAAGTTCAGGGTCGGCTCGAGCGTCAGCGGCTCGGGCTCGCCGGCCACCTCGAAGCGCAGCTCCGACATGGTCTCGTTGAAGAGCCGGTCGAAGGCGCCGCCCGCCGTCTGGCCTTTCTCGAGGAACAGCTTCTCGACCGTCTCCTCGAGCTGATAGGGCTTCTCGCGGCGCAGATCCTCGAGCCAGGGCCGCAGCCGGGCGAGCGCTGGCACCTGCATCGCCTCGGCCAGATGGGCCTCGTCGATCTTGTTCAGCTCGAGCTCGAAGAAAAGAAGGTCGGACGAGGCATTTGTCAGCTTCTCGCGCACGTCGCCGAAGAACTTGGCGCGGGCCGTGTCGGTCATGTCGGCGTAGTAGAGCAGCCCCGAGTACGAGCCGAGCCGGCCCATCAGGTCGGACAGGCGCTCGTAGTCGCCGATGGCCTCGGCCAGGGCCGCGCCGTCGCGGCCGAGCCCCACGAGCTTGCCCTGCCAGCGTGCCTTCAGCGCCTTGGCGTCGGCGGCCATGCGGGCGAGATCCCGGGCTACCTCGGGCGAGTCCGGCGCCGGATACAGATCCGCGAGATTCCAGACGGGCATCGCGCCCAGCGCCGCGCCGGCCGCCGCCGCGGACGCATCGGCAGTGGCTTGAACGCCGCTCTGCTGCGCAGCGAAAACGGTCAGGAGCTCGGGCGGCGACGGCATGGGAACCCTCTTGGCTTCGATCTGCAGGTGGGCTTCTATGTGCGCGGAGCCATCGAAACGTTCAAGCGCCCTTGCAGGAGCCTCGGCCATGCGGAACGCCGCCATCGAGATCAGACCGACCTCGGGTGCACTCGGCGCGGAGGTCCTTGGGCTGGACCTCGCCGCGCCGCTCGACGGAGGAACCGTCGGCACACTCAAAGGTGCGCTCGCCGAGCATGGTGTCATCTTCTTTCGTGACCAAAGCCTGACGCCCGAGCAGCACATCACCTTCTCGCGGCATTTCGGGCCGATCGACATCAACCGCTTCTTCAAGGCAGTGCCGGACCATCCGGAAATCGCCGAGGTTCGAAAGGAGCCCGATCAGGCCCGCAACATCGGCGGCAACTGGCACACGGACCACAGCTACGATCAGGTGCCGGCGCTCGGCTCGGTCCTGCTCGCCCGCGAGGTGCCGCCGCGGGGCGGCGACACGCTCTTTGCCTGCATGGCGAAGGCGTACGACGCACTCTCGCCGGGCCTCAAGAGGACGCTCGAAGGCCTCAAGGCCGTGCACTCGAGCCGTCATGTGTTCGGGCGCGTGCAGTACGGCCGCGAGATGAACGGGCGCATCGGCAACCCCGAGGCCGCGACGCAGGACGCCGTGCACCCTGTCGTCATTCGCCACCCGATGTCCGGCCGCAAGGTGCTGTTCGTCAATCCGGGCTTCACCACGCATTTTGACGGCTGGACCGAGGCCGAGAGCAAGGGCCTGCTCGAGACCCTGTTCACGCATGCCCGCCGGCCGGACTTCCAGACGCGCTTCCAATGGCAGACGGGCTCCATCGCATTCTGGGACAACCGTGCGACGTGGCACTACGCGGTGAACGACTATCAAGGCGAGCGGCGGCTGATGCACCGCATCACCATCGGTGGCGTGCCACTCTCCTGACGCGTTGGGGCGCGACAAGAGCCGATGTTGTTCGCGCTGTCCAAAATCCTCGGCTTCCTGGCGCTGCCGTCGACCCTGCTCTGGCTGATGTTGATCGCAGGGCTGGCCAGGGCGCGCTCGTACCGCGCGCTGCGTGCGCGGTCCGGCCGCAGACTCGCCGCGCTGGCCGCCACTTTCATGCTCGTTGCGGGGCTGACGCCGCTTGCGAGCTGGCTGCTGGTACCGCTGGAGAACCGTTTCCCGGTCCTATCGGTCGCCGAGGGAAGCCGCGACTATGCCGGTATCATCGTGCTCGGCGGTGGCGAGGACGGGCGTGCCTCCGTCCTCAGGGGGCAATTGAACATCAACGAGGCCGGCGACCGGATCACCGAAGGCGTGGTGCTGGCGCGCCGGCTGCCGGAGGCCAAGCTCGTGTTCACGGGCGGTGTCGGGACGCTGATCAAGGACGAGCCGGGCGGGGCGGCGGCGGTCGGGGCCTACTGGCGGGCCGCCGGGGTCGCTGAAGAGCGCATCGTCATCGAGTCGCGGTCACGCAATACGGTCGAGAACGCCGTGCTGACCCGGGCACTGCTGAGCCCCAAGCCCGACGAGCGCTTTCTGCTGGTCACATCGGCGGCGCATATGCCGCGCTCGGTCGGCGTGTTCCGCAAGGCCGGATTCGACGTCGTTGCCTACCCGGTCGATTATCGCACCAACTTTCCCGACGACGCGCTCGAGCCGTTCGGCTCCATTCCTGCCGGCCTCAAGCGCCTCGACGAGGCTGCCAAGGAATGGATCGGTCTTGTCGCCTATTGGCTTCTGGGGCGGACCGACGCGCTCCTGCCGGCGCCTGCCACGCCACGCTGAGTACTAGTCTCCACGTCAGGTTGTAGCAACGCCGCCAGATCGCGCGACCAGGGCTAAGCCCTTGACCAAAGCCGCAGCTTCTCGATCGCGGGCCTCGAATTCGTCGCACGGAGGGGCTAAAGTGCAACAGTCGGGGGACGATCGGCCGCCAGCGGCCTATCGGAGCACGAGATTTAACTCCCCGACAAGAACACTGTGACGACTTCTAAGAGCAACAGCCTTTTGCAGGCGATCGCGAGAAGGGGCGGGGCGCCGTCAGGCGGAAGGCAGCGCGCCGAAACAGCAGGTTTATCGTGCCGGCAGCCCCGGCGCGGCAGGAGTCGAGGACAATGCAGTACAAGGGTGAGGATCTGGATCTACGGGTACCGCATCTTCGCGCGCCGCGCGAGAGCTACCCGGCAGACTACGACGCGCCTGCCGGCAACGGCCGGTGGGCGCGCAGCCAGCCCGTGACCAACGGCGGAGAGCCGCTCTGGGTCGACGAGGTGCTGCTCGCCTGCTGCAACTATGCTTTCGACGTGGCACAGGCCAACGGCGCGGCCGAGGTCGGGCTCGAGCATCTCGTCAATGCGCTCACGAGAGTCGATGGCGCCGCCCGCATCCTCGAGGCGCGGGGTGTGCGCGAAGGCCAGCTGCGACGCGAGAGCGCGGCGCTGATCGCCAGCGAGATTCCCGCCGCGAACGCGGGCGAGGCGGCCACGCCGCGCCGCTCGGCAGAGCTCGAGGACGTGCTTCGCCGCGCCTCCGAGGTCGCGCATCGCCGCGGCTCGCCTGCGGCGGTGGACGACGTGCTGTGGGTGCTTCTGCACTGGTTGCGCGAGCTTCCGGTCGTGCTGCTCCTCCGCCGGCTGACGCCCGACTGGCAACGCGCCGACTGGGGCCGCCTGCGGGAGCGTGAGACGCAAGGGCCAGAGCGGCCGGAGCGGCCGGTCGCGGTGCAACTCGTCGCCAACGACAGCGTCAACGCGCGCATGGCGAGCATCGAGGACAGCCTGCGCCTGATGCAGTCGGAGCTCATGGCCGACCGCAAGCTGCTGATGGACCTCGTGCGCGACATCCAGCGCGATGTGGTCGCACAGCGCGGCGACGGCGCCGCCTTCCGCGGCGATCTCGGCCAGCGCCTCGAAAGCCTCGAGCGGGCGGTGCATACCCGTGTCGATACGGGCCGGCTGCCGGCTCAGATCGCCGACCGCATGGCGCAGCTCGAGAAGACGTTGCACGGCGGCCTCGGCGATGCGTTGCGCGGAACGCGTGATCTGGCGACCCGGATCACCTCGCTCGAGACCTCGGTGACGGACCTGCGCACGCTGCAGTCGCCGGAGCCTGTCGGCGAGCGCATCTCGACCCTGGAGAAGGCCGTGCACACGAGCCTTGCGGAAGGCGCAAGGCACTCGCGGGAGCTCGGCCACCGGATCGGACTCGTCGAGACAACGCTCGGCGAGCTGCGCGCCATGCCGAATGCCGAGCCGGTCGGCGAGCGGCTCGCGGCGCTGGAGACGGCGATCACCGGCAGCACCGGCGAAGGCGCAAGGGCGGCACGCGAGATCGGGCAGCGGCTCAGCAAGCTCGAGGTGGCCGTCGGTCAGCTCGAGACGGGACCCGCCGTCGCGAAGGTGCTGTCGGAGCGCATGTCGACCCTCGAGAAGGCCGTGCACAGCGGTCTCGGGGAAGGCGCGCGCAACTGGTCGCATCTCGGCCAACGGCTGAACCAGATCGAGGCCTCTGTCACCGAGGCGCGCGAGCCGGCCATCCTCGCCGCCATGAGCGAGCGGATCGGCGGGCTCGAGCACGCAGTGGAGGCGAGCCTCAGCGAGGGTGCCCGCAATTTCGGACACATCGGCCAGCGGCTCGTGGCCTTCGAGTCGACGCTCGTCGAGATGGCACCAGCCAAGCTCGGCCAGACGGTCGCGGCAAGCCTCGGGGCCAGCCTCGCTGGGCTCGAGAAGCGGCTCGATACGGCGCGGGAAGAGACCGAACGGCAAAGGAGCGCAGCCGTCGAGCGGGTTCGCGAGCTCGGGCGGCTTGTGGATGCCATCCGCGGCGAGGCCGGAAGCGTGCGCTCGGAGGTGAGCGAGCGGCTCACGCTGCTGGAGAGCCGTCTCCTCGACAGCGGCGCAACGCCCGATCTCGCCCTCCAATCGCTCACACAAAGGCTCGGTGGCCTCGAGCAGGCGGTGCGCGCCGGCTTCGGCGACACGTCCCTCGCCACCACGCAAATTGCCGACCGGCTCATGGTCGTCGAGCGTGGCATCTCGGAGCGGCCGCGCGACGAGGGGGATGCGCTGCTCATCCTCGACGACCGCCTGGGCGCGATCGAGCGCATGCTCGATACGCGGGGCCAGGAGACGCTCAGCATCACGCAGGAGATCGGCGAGCGGCTGCGCATCATCGAGCAGAGGCCGTCCGTATCGGGCACAGGGCTCGACATGGGGTCGCTGATGGGGCCACTCGAGCAGCGGCTGGTCGCGATCGAGGGCAGCAGCGTGGCGCGGGTCGAGGGGCTGCAGGCTGGCCTCGCAGATGTCGTCGCGCGCATCGAGCGGCTCGACGAGCGGGCGCGTGCCGAGGCCCTCGTCACGGAGGAGGCGCTGCGCGGGCGCGACCAGGACTTCGACTTCATCTACAGCGAGATCAAGCAGCTCGGCCAAAGCCAGGCCACGCTGAACTCGGCCGTCAACGACTGGCGGAACGAGAGCCAGGAGCATTTCGGAACGCTGGCCGCCCGCCTGGACCGCCTGCCGAGCCAGCCGCCCGCCGTCGTGGTGACGGAGACGGCCGGCAGCCTGCCGCCGGGCATCCGCCCGGGTGGTGGCACGAATCCGGTGATCGTCGTCAATGGGACAGGACACGGCAGGGTCGAGGAGACGAGCGCGACGGACGTTGCGAACGGAGCCAGCGCCACGGACTACGCGCTGCCCGAGGCTCCAGAACGGGGCTTCTGGCATTGGCTGTTCGGCACGCCGAGCGTGCGCCGCGCGAACCGCGACAGCGACCTCAAGGTGGCACGCATGCGCCAGAACATTCGCGAGGCACGTGAACGCCGCCGCATGCAGGTCTGACCTGGACGCCATTGCAGAGCACGGGGCGCGGTCCAGCCGGATCGCGCCCCCGCTGCTTTCAGGGCACCGATTTGGCGAGGCCGTCGGCGATCTGCGAGCCCTCGGCCAGGAAGCGGCCGATCGCCGTCTGCGCCGTCGGCGTGCAGGACTGATACGTCCGCCCATAGCTGCGGTAGCCATTGTTGAAGCTGCGCGTGAGCATGGCCTTACGCAGGGCGGAGCCGCCGTCCGCCTCGAGCAGCTCCCGCATACGATCGCGCCACTGCTGGCCGTCGCTCTGGCCGCACAGCTCGCGCAGATAGTGCACCGCCCCCAGGATTTCCGAGAGACGCACCAGCTTGTCGTCGTAGGGCTTCGTATCGAGCGGCTTAGCACCCGGCTCAGAAGGGCGGCCGAGCCTGGACGGCGGAGCGATCGCGTCGGCCGGCGACTGCTGCGCCTGTGCCGGCCCCAGCACAACGGCAGACGCAGCGATCAGCACCGCGGCGATGCTGCGAAGCCTCGTTCCGCTGACCATGCTCCTCATTTCGCGGCCTCGATCAGCTGCGCGGCGCGCAAGACGAGGGCCTCGGCACCGGGCGTCAACGGCAGCGCGCGCATTTCTCCCAGCGGGACGAACCGTGCGGCGCGACAGTCGCTCGCCGGAACCGGCTCGCCGCCGAGCCAGATTCCGAAATGCACGGCGATGGCATAATGCCAGGATACCTCGCCCGCGTCGTCGCGCCGGATCACCTCGTGCAGGTCGACGAGACCGAGGATGCGCGCCCGAATGGCCGTCTCCTCCTCGACCTCGCGGCGAGCGGCCTCGCTCGCCGTCTCACCGGGCTCGACGTGGCCTCCGGGCAGGCTCCACATACCGGCCAGCGCACCCTTGCCGCGCTCGCCGAGCAGCACTGCGCCGCCACGGAAGACCGCTGCGCTCGCACCCAGGCGCGGCCAGTAGGGGCGCTGCTCGATCACCGGAGGCATGTGTCGTCACCCCATCGTCCGTACGTGCCGAATCCCTCGATCATCTTATCCGATGCGGCCGACGCCTAGTCCACCGTTGCGGGTGACCGCGCGGCCATCCAACAATGGGGGGCGAGGCGCACCGGCGCCATCCAGCCACGCCGATCGACAGGGGATCGCTTTCGCCATGCACACGACAGCAGCCGGCCTTTCCGCCCTCCGCGCGCCGTGGCGCATCGGCATCGATGTCGGCGGCACGTTCACCGACCTCGTTTTGACGGACAGCGCCGCGACGAGGCGCGTCGTGAAGGTGCCGTCGGTCCCTGCAGACCCGAGCCGGGGCGTGATCGCCGCGCTGGAGCGTCTTGCCGGCGACATGAACGGCAGCGTTCGCGACGTCCTCGGCGGCTGCGCCCTACTCGTCCACGGCTCGACGGTCGCGACAAACCGGATGCTGGAAGGCAAGGGCGCCAAGGTGGGGCTGCTCACCACCGACGGGTTTCGCGATGCCCTGGAGATCCGCCGAGGTCTGCGCGAGGACCAATGGAACCACCGGGCGCCCTACGCCCCCGTGCTGGTGCCACGCTACCTGAGACACGGCGTCCGCGGCCGCATCGATCGGGACGGAAGCGAGCATGCGCCGCTGGTGACGGAGGACATCGATAGAGCCCTCGCCGCGTTCGAGACGGAAGGCGTGGAGGCGGTTGCCATCGCGTTCTTCAACAGCTTTCTCGAAGGAGGCCACGAGGCTGCGGCGGCGGCGCGCGTCAAGGCCCGATGGCCGAATGCCTGGGTGACGGCCTCGGCGGCGCTCTCGCCTGCGATGGGCGAGTACGAGCGGACCTCCACCGCCGTGGTCAACGCCGCGCTGTCGCCGGGCATCGTCAGCTATCTGCGAAGTCTCGACGCGCGCCTTCGGGAGCTCGGACTGCGCACACCGATGCTGCTCGTGCAGTCGAACGGGGGCGCCATCTCGGTCGAGCAGGTGGCGCCGCGCCCCGTCAACCTGCTGCTCAGCGGCCCGGCCGCGGCGGTCGGGGCGCTCAACTACTACCGCCACGCCATCGATGCCGCCGGCATCGCCGCGGAGGACGCCGGCAATCTCATCTCGATGGAGATCGGCGGCACCTCCTGCGACGTGCTGCTGATGTCGAAGGGCGAGGTCGCCATGAAGGACGACCTGATGATCGCGGGCTATCACGTGTCGACGCCCGCGATCGACATCCACACCATCGGCGCCGGGGGCGGCACCATCGCGGGCGTCGATCAGGCCGGGATGCTGCTGGTCGGGCCGCAAGGCGCCGGGGCCAATCCGGGTCCGGCGTGCTATGGCCTCGGCGGCACCGACCCGACGGTGACGGATGCGCAGCTCGTGCTCGGCCGCCTCCGTCCCGGCGCCTACGCTGCGAGCGGGCTCACGCTCGATATCGAGGCCGCACGCCGTGCCATCGCGGCCAAGGTCGCCGAGCCGCTCGGCATCACGGTGGAGGACGCCGCGAGCGGCATCATCCGCGTGCTCGAGCAGAACCTGCTGCATGCCGTCGAGTACATCTCCATCGAGCGGGGACATGCGCCGCGGCGCTTCACGCTGGTGGCCGCAGGCGGCGCCGGACCGATGCACGGCGCAAGCGTGGCGCGCGGGCTTGGCTGCAACCGGGTGTATGTGCCTCGCGATGCCGGCGCGCTCTGTGCCATCGGCATGCTGCACGCCGACGTGCGCCAGGATTTCCAGGCCTACGTCAAAGGCAGGGTCGACGAGATCGCGCCGCACGACCTCGATCGAGAGCTGGCGGCGCTCACCAGCAAGGCGCTGGATGCCATGCGCGCCGAGGGGTTCGCGACCGAGCAGGTGACGATCGAGCGGGCTATCGACCTGCACTATCGCGGGCAACTCTGGTCGGTGCGGGTGCCGCTCGGCGCGGGGCCATTCGATGCGGCAGCAGCGCGGCGCGGATTCGAGGCCGAGTACCAGCGGCTCTATGGGCACATCCAGCCCGATGGAGCGATCCTTGCGGCGTCGATCCGGGTCGCGGCACGAGCCGGCACCGGCACGCCGAAGGCGGCGATGAGCGACATGCCATCCAAATCCACGACGGGGCCAACGGCGGGCACGCGCCCGGTCTGGCACGACGGGCCCGGATGGCTCGAGACGGCGATCGTCGACGGCAGCGCGCTCGACACCGGCCACAGTGTCGTCGGGCCTGCCATCGTCGAGGAGCGCACCACGACCGTCCTGCTCGGCCCGGGCGACCGATTGATTGTCGACAAGGCCGGCAACTTCATGATCGAGGTCTCGGCGAGCGCGATCAGCAACGATGCCGGTAAACTGGCCAGGCCCGAAGCCACGGGAAGCGCGCGCGATCCGGTCATTCTCGCTCTGATGCAGAACCGGCTCGACCAGATCTCGAAGCACATGGGATGGGTCATGACGCGCACGGCGCGCAGCCCGATCTTCAGCCAGAGCCACGACTTCTCGTGCTACGTCACCGACCCCCACGGCACCCTGGTCGCCAATGCCGACGGCATCCCGATCCACACCGGCGGCGGTGGTTTCGCGGTTCGGGCTCTCCTGCGGGATTTCGCCGGGCGGATCGCTCCCGACGACGTTTTCATCCTTTCGGACCCCTATGTCGCCGGCGGCAATCATCTGCCCGACTGGGTCATCGCGCGGCCGATCTTCGTCGGCGCGACGCCTCGGCTCGCGGGGTTCTGCTGCAACCGGGCGCATCAATCGGATATCGGGGGCGGGCTCGCCGGCACCTACAATCCCGAGGCCACGGAAATCTGGCACGAGGGAATCCGGCTGCCCGTGATGAAGCTGGTGGATCGCGGGACCGTGCGTGACGACCTGTGGAAGCTGCTCCTCATCAACTCGCGCACGGCCGACCTTCTCGACGGCGACCTGCGCGCCATGCTGGGCTCGACGCAGGTCGGCGCGGAGCGCGTGACGGCCCTCGTCGGAGAGCTCGGGCTCGATTCCTATTTCGAGCATCTCGCGGGCGTGCTCGACCACGCCGAGGCGCGCATGCGCGCGGCGATCGCGGCACTGCCGGACGGCACCTATCTCGGGCAGGACATCACCGACAACGACTGCTTCGAGAAGCGTGACGTGGCGGTGCGCGTGGCACTCACCGTGAGCGGCGACAGCCTCACACTCGATTTCTCGAAAAGCGATCCGCAGATACGCGGTTTCAAGAACTCGTCCCTCGCCAATACCTACTCGGCGGCCTACATGGCGCTGTCGTCGTTCTTCGACACGAGCATTCCACGCAACGAGGGCACCTACCGCTGCGTAAAGATCGTGGCGCCCGAGGGCACGATCGTCAATGCACGGCCGCCGGCGCCGATGACCATGAATACGGTTTTCGTCGCCCACGAAATCTGCCACGCCGTGTGGAAGGCGCTGGCATTGGCGTGCCCGGAACGGGCTTGTGCCGGGTGGGCGAAAACCACGCACGGGCACATCACGGCACAAAATCCCGACGGCTCCAGCTGGGTCATGTACCAGTGGCACGCGATGGGCACGCCGGGTGCCACGGCCGAGCGCGACGGATTTCCGCAGATGGGCCATCTCATCTCGCTGGGCGGGCTCGACCTCCCCAACCTCGAGTTCCACGAGCAGCTGTTCCCCGTGCGCTACCGGCGCTGGGAAATGCGCGCCGACGCGGCGGGGGCAGGGGCGCGACGGGGCGGCACCGGCGTGCGCTACGAATGCGACGTGCTGGTGCCCTGCACGTGGTCCTTCCGGGCCGAGGGCCTCGACACACCATCGGGATATGGCGTCGAGGGTGGGCAGACCGGCGGTGTCGGTCTGCAAACCATCGTGCCTGTGGAGGGGACGCCGTTCACACCGCCGAAGTACGGCGTTCGGCGGCTGGGGGCGGCGCGCATCGTCGCGGACACCCCAGGCGGTGGCGGCTGGGGCGATCCGCTCACTCGGGCGCCAGAGCTGGTGCTGCGCGATGTGCGTGACGGTGTGCTCAGCGCCGACGGCGCGGAGCGCGATTACGGCGTCGCGATCGCCGCGGACGGGCGAAGCATCGATGCCGTGCGCACGCGCGCGCTCAGACGGCGGCCGGCCTGACGAGCTGCCGCGGGCGCAGCGACGAAGGTTGTCGAAGCGCCGACGGCATTACGCCTGCATCAGCTCGATAGAGACGTTGTCCGGCGCCTGGATGTAGCAGAGGAGGGCGCCGTTCACGCCCTTCTTCAGGGGCACGGGGAAGGTCACGCCCTTTGCGGAAAGCTCGGCACAGAAGGCCGTCAGGTCGCCGTCATACATGAAGCCGAAATGATCGGTGCCCCACTCGTCGTGGCTCGAGAAATCGCCAAAATCGCGGATCGGGTTGGCGTCCCGCGGCTTCTCTCCGGGGCGGCTGCCCCGGACGAGAATGGTCATGCCGCCGAGCTCGACGAAAATTTGCGGAGCCCCACGGGCCATGGTGTCGGCGGTGATCTCAGCGCCGAGCATCTCCACGTACCAGCGCGCGGTAGCCTTCGGATCGCGGGCGATGATGTGGACATGGTCGAATCTGAAAGCGGGATTGCTCATGGCAGGTCTCCTCTGGAGACAGCCATGATGCCGATCCCGTGCAGCAGGTGCCAGACCTCGGCTCTCACCCGGCCTTTTTCTGGCGTGCCGCCTCGGCATTCGGGAAGAACAGCTGCTGGCCGTCGATGCGGTAGCTGCGGATGGCATTCTGGCCTTCGGCCGAGAGGAGCCAGTCGATGAAGGCCTGGCCCTCCTTCACCTTCACGTGCGAGTGCTTCGCTGGATTGACCAGGATGACGCCGTACTGGTTGAAGAGGCGCTTGTCGCCTTCGACAGCGACTTGCAACGCAGCCTTGTTGGCGAACGAGATCCAGGTGCCGCGGTCGGAGAGGACGTAGGCGCCCATCGCGCCGGCGGTGTTGAGCGCGGCGCCCATGCCCTGACCGATCTCGCGATACCAGCCGTCGTTGCCTGCCTTCGGATCGATGCCGGCGGCCGACCAGAGCTTCAGCTCCGCCGAGTGCGTGCCCGAACGGTCGCCGCGCGAGACGAACGGCGCCTTGGCCGCCGCGATGGCCTTCAAGGCGGCGACGATGTCCGCGCCGGCGGCCACTTTTGCGGGGTCTGATCTGGGCCCGATCAGCACGAAGTCGTTGTACATCACATCGTGTCGCGAGACGCCGTGGCCCTCGGAAACGAACTTCTCCTCCTGGGCCTTGGCGTGGACGAGGACGACATCGGCGTCGCCGCGACGTGCGGTGTCGAGTGCCTGGCCGGTGCCTTGGGCGACCACCTTCACATCGATGCCGGTCTTGGCCTTGAACATCGGCAGGATGTGGCCGAACAGCCCGGAATCCTGCGTCGACGTGGTCGACGCCACGACGATCGATGGGCTTTCGGCCGCAGCAGGCGTGACGAGCACGGCGCTCAGCAGGGTGACGACGATCAGATGCGCGGCTCGTTGCATGACAGTCTCCATTTCGTCCTCCGAAGTGGCGGTGGGCATCTCAGAGAACGAGCTCACCTGCTAAAAAACGCCGTCCGGCCTCGGATTGCGGGGCGGCGAAAAAGCGATGGGCTGGGGCGTGCTCCACAAGCCTGCCCGAGACCAGCAGCACGATGTCACCCGCCAGACGGCGAGCCTGACCGAGGTCGTGGGTGGCCATCACCACCTTCGTGCCTTCGGCGGCGACCTCGGCGACGATATCCTCGACGGCCTTGGTGGCGTTGGGATCGAGGCTCGCCGTCGGCTCGTCGAGCAGGAGGAGGTCGGGCGAGCGGGCCAGCGCCCGGGCCAGTGCCAAGCGCTGTTGCTCGCCACCCGAGAGGCGCCGTGCCGGCCGGTCGCGAAGCGGAAGCAGAGACACTCTTTCCAGTAGCCGGAGGATGGCGTCGGCTGGCGCCGGTCGCCCGGCCGCCGTCAGGGCATAGGCGACGTTCGCCGCGACCGAGCGGCGCAACATGACAGGACGCTGCAGGACGAGTGCCCGCTCGAGCCGGCCGCCCTCCGCACCGGATCCATCCACGATGCGCCCGGATGTGGGGGCGAGGAGGCCCATCAGCAGCTTCAACACGGTGGTCTTGCCGGCGCCGTTGGGGCCGAGAAGCATCGTCGGCCGGCCTCTGGCAACCGTCAGAGAGAGGTCCGCGACGAGCGGCGTCCGTTGGACGACGAAACCCACCCGCTCGAGCACGGCGACCGGGCGTGCCAGAGGCTCGATCGGCGCATCGCCGAGGGCATGGCCAGCTTTGGCGACCCTATCCTGCATGGCGCTCGGCCCAGGCGCGCACGCCCCATGTGACGGCATTTATGGCCACGACAATCGCGATCAGCACAAGCCCGAGGCCTATGGCGAGCGGCAAGTTTCCTTTCGACGTCTCGAGTGCGATCGACGTGGTCATCACGCGGGTGAAGCCGTCGATATTGCCGCCGACGATCATGACGGCGCCGACCTCCGCCGCAGCGCGACCGAAGCCCGCAAGCACGATGGTCGCCAGCGCGAAGCGTGCCTCGTAGGCGAGCGTCAGCAGCCGGGCGACCGGCGCTACCTGCATGGCGCCGAGCTCATGAGCGTACTCCGCCCAGAGATCCTCGACGGTTTGCCGGGTGAGTGCGGCGACGATGGGCAGGATGAGCAGCGTCTGCGCGACGATCATGGCCGCGGGCGTGAACAGCAGGCCCATCCATCCCAGAGGGCCCGAGCGTGACAGCGCCAGGAACACGGCGAGGCCGACCACGACCGGCGGCAAGCCCATCAGCGCATTGAGCATCACGACGACCGCGCCCCGCCCCCGAAAACGGCTCATCGCGATGAGCGTGCCAAGGGGAATGCCGATCAGGGCTGCAAGCGCCGTGGCGGACAGCGTGACGGCAAGCGACAGCCGAACGATGGCAAGCAGGGCCGGATCACCGTGAAGGATGAGGGACAGTGGGCTTGCGCCGTCCACTCTTGCAACTCCGAGCAGCACCAGTTGACCTGCACCAATTGCCGTGATCATGTACCTGAAGTCAAAACATAGAAAATTTGCATGAAAACGCAGCCTGATGCAGGAATGAGCCTGCTGACGACATCCGAGGCGGCCAGCTATCTGCGCATCAAGGAGCGCAAGCTCTACGAGATGCTGGCCGAGGGCGCCGTGCCCGCGACCAAGGCAACGGGCAAATGGCTGTTCCCACGCGGCAATCTCGACCGCTGGCTTTTGGCGGGCATGACGAGACCGCTCGGCGTCATTCCAGCGGAGCCGCCCACCATCGTCGGTGGGAGCCACGATCCGCTGCTGCAGTGGGCGCTGGCCGAGAGCCGCGCGGGACTTGCCATGCTGCCGGAAGGAAGCGAGGCCGGGTACCGCCGGTTCCTGCTCGGCGAGGTCATCGCGGCGGCCATCCACTTTCACGACCTCGAGGACACGAGCGTCGATGCCAACGTGGCGGTCGTGGCGAAGGAGGAGCGGCTCTACGATGCCGTGCTCATCGGTTTCGCGGCGCGTGAGCAGGGGCTGCTGGTGGCCAAGGGCAATCCGCTCGGCATCGGCTCGCTAGAGGACGCCCGCGAGGCGCGCGCGCGTCTCGCACAACGGCCTCCCGGCGCCGGCGCGCAACAACTTCTCCTCGCGATGATGTCGCGCTCGGGCCTGACGCTCGCCGATTTCGAGACACCCCTGGTCGCCCCGACAGGGCCGGATATCGCCCAAGCGATCCGAGCCGGTCACGCCGACATCGGCATTGCGACGCGCGCCGTCGCTGCTGCAGCCGGTATCGATTTCATTCCGGTCGCCGTCGAGCGCTTCGATCTCCTGATGCGACAGCGAGACAGCTACCGGCCGCCGCTCCAGCGCCTGCTGGCGCTCATCCGATCGCCGTCGTTCGCTGCCAGAGCGGCGGAGCTCGGCGGGCTCGATGTCTCCGGGGCCGGGCAAGTGCGGTGGGCGCCCTGACGACGGCAACCTGGGCAACTTGCCCGTGTCACGGCAGTATTCGCGCCTCGCGATACTCCGCGAGCAGCTCCAGAATGCGATCCTCGGTGTCGACCGTGTCGTGAAAGCCGGCAAGGCGAGTCTTGGTCATCGACGAGACCACGTCGTGCTCCAGGCCCCAGAGAAAATCACCGAAGCCCCACGGCACGACATCCTCGATGCGCGCGGACGCCAGACCATGGCGCTTTGCGATCGCCTCCCATACGGGGCCCTTATCCGCCATCCAAAGCCCGAGGTTGAGCGGGCGCACCTGCCCCACCTCCATTCCATAGAAACGGGCGATGCGGGGCCAGAGCCGCTCCCAGCGGAAGGTCGTGCCGTCGGTGACGTTGAAGGCCTCGTTGCGGCCCTTCTCGGAGGTCGCCATCCATCTCACGGCGCGGGCGAGCTGCCGGGCATCGGTCGCCTCGAACAAGGCCGTATAGTTCTGCGGCTTGCCGGGAAACTCGAGACGCATGCCCATCTCGCGGCACATGGCGGCCCAGGCACCGATCAGCGCCGGCACGTTGCGCGGACGCTCGGGCGCGAAATCGTAGAGGAAGCCGGGCCGGGAGGCCGACCACGTCCACGCCTTGCCCCGCTGCCGGGCGCGGAGGAGGTCCTCCTGGGCATAATAGAAATTGGGCGGCATGTGGCGCGGATCGTCCTCACGCGCGGGGCTCGACATGCGGCCCAGATGCATGCCGTACCACTTGGTCCCCTCGACGAGGTGCACGTGCTCGAGGCCCTTGGCATAGGCTTCGGCGCCGTCCAGCAGATTGCGCACCATTGCCTCGTTGCCGGGGACATCCTCGACGCCCTTGGTGGCGTCGGTGAAGGTGATGCGGGCCGTGTAGAAGACGTGGGTCGCCTCCGGCACCTTCGACAGTGCGGACGCGGTGCTTTTCGCGTCAGTCAAGTCGGCCGCGAGGAAGCGCAGCCGCGGGTCGTCCGAGGCGGGCGGATTGCGCGAGAGCCCGACCACGCGCCAGCCCGGATCGGCCAGCAGGACCTCCTTCAGCCGCTTCGCCGCCGCTCCCGTCGCGCCGGCAATCACCGCCACCTTCATTGCCATCCGGGCCTCCCGCTCCACCCGCCAAAACGCGCGCGACTGTCGTGGCCCGAGAGTGACGTGTCAACGACGGCGCCGAAAGCGTCAGCGGACAGCGCTGTGGCATGGCTCATCGCCTCGGCATCAGCTTGGCCCCGGACTGGCGCCAGGCGGCGGCGACCATCGCCGCGTCCTCCCAGTGGCTCATGTGCACCTCGGTCAGCCTCGACTCGAGGACATGGCGCAAGAGCGGCATGCTCTGCATGTCCCAGGCGAAACGGGCCAGCCTGTTGACGTTGCATTGCGTCGGCCAGCGCTCGGTCCAGTCGACGTACCCCTTGGTCAAATCAGCCAGGTCACAGTCGGTCATTCCGATCGGGTCATAGTGAGAAACCAGGGCGTAGATGCGCCCGTACATCTCGAGCCCCCGCTGCCCGGCGGTTCGGTGGACAGCGTCCCGCGCCATCTGCTCGATCTCCTCGAAAGAGCCGTGCCACCGGGGCAGCAACTGATAGGCGCGGGCGGTATAGACATCGGGGCTCAGCGGATCGAGGGCAGCGTACCGCTCGAACCGCGCCTCCTTCTCATCCGGATCGGAATCGTCGGTCAGGCACAGACTGAAGTTGATCGAGTGCCAGAACGGGCAGGCGCCGGGGCCCGGGTCCGACATCTCCATCACCTCGCGGGCGAGATCGGTATATTCCGCCAGCTTCTGCCACCCCTTCTCCGAGACGTTGCCGGCCCAGTCGCCACCCCGCCAGGCGTGGCCGCAATTGGCCGCGAGGCGCGCGAAGGCCGCCGACAGGAACGGCGTGCGCCCACCCTCCTCCCAGGCTGTCTGCACCTCGGCCAGGCGCTCCTCGCACAGGATCGGGTCGGGGCTGTCGGACGGGACGACGAGATCGAGCGAGCCCTCGATCATCTCGTAATAGCGGCCCCCCCACGGGTTCGTCAGCTTCGCCTCATGCTCGGCCTCATAGGCCTCCTGAAGGGCCGCGAAGCCGCGCTTCCCGGCCTCGGCGAGGATCGGCTGGAGATAGGCGTTGCGGAAAATCTGCCATTCGTCGTCGTAGCGGACGGCGATACCGGTCTTCTCGACGATCCGTTGCAAGGCGCGCGTGCCACGACTTTCGGGCGCAAAATGGCTCTTGAGCAGCTTCAGCATGTCGTCTCCCCTAATGCATCGTGCGCGGCGCGAGGCCCGTCGACCGGAACGCCTTCAGGAATTGGCCGTCGTCGCGCCAGAGGCGCTGGAAGTAGACGGCGAGGTGGCTCTCGAAGGCGCGGCGGACGACGGCCTTCTCGCGCTGCTCGTGGGCAAGCCGGGCGTAGATGTTGGCGTCGGGCTGCGAGGGGAAAGCACGCATGCTGTCCTCGTGCGCCGGCCAGAGCCGGGCCCAGTCGACGCTCGTGCTGCCGAGCGGGTGCGAGAGCGAGACAAGGTTGTAGACCTGGGCGTACATGGCCGCGCCCATCGTGGCCGAGCTCACCTCGGCGGCCTCGCGGGCATGCCGCTCGATCTCGGCGAACGAGCCGTGCCAGTCGGGCATGAGCTGGTGGCCCCTGGCGAGATGAATGAAGACGTCGGCCGGGTCGAACGCGACCGCGCGCCGGTAGCGCCGCTCCTTCTCGGCCCGGTCCGAGCCATCGACCAGCGCGGAGCGGCACAGCATCCGATGCCAGAACGGGCCGTCGGCACCTCTGGCCGCAGCCTCAGCGAGCACGGCTTCCGCCTCGCTCGAAAGTGCCGTCGTCCGCTCCCGCCGCTCCCCCGCGGAGCGCGTGGATGCCTTCCAGGCGTGCGCGGCCGACCGCAACAGATGTGCAAGCAGAGCGGCCAGGAAGATCGAGCGGGGCGCCTCGCGACGGGCCTGGCGCACGAGCTCGAGGCCCGGCTCGAGACTCGCTGGCTCGCCCGCGCGCCACGGCGCGAGCTGCTCCAGCGTCTGCTCGACGAGTGCATACTTGCGGCCGCCGTGGATGGTCGTCTCCTTCGAGGCCCAGAGGCGGTCGTACTCGGCCTCGAGCCAGCCCCAGCCCCGCGTGTCGACGCCGGTCAGGATCTCGCGGGCAACGGACTGAGCCACCTCGATGCCGAGCGTGGTCGCGACCGGGATACCGGTCGTCTCGCTCAGCGGCGTCCATATCGTCGGCGTGATCCGTCTCGGATCGCGCCGCTCGGGAATGATCTTTCGTACCACCGGCATGCCCCATCGGCCCGAAATGCCCCGACGCTAGCCAAGAGACGTCAAAGGATGGTTTGCTGTCGGAGACGATCGATGCCTAGAGTTGGCGGCAGGTGCACGAGCGTGCCGTTCCGGCATGGCGGCCCCGAGAGGACGACGGCGCTGCCAGTGCCCGCCGGTGGTCGGCCAGGCAAAAAGCTGCTTCACTCGGAGCAGGCGGGAAGCGAGGAGCGAACATGCGCGATATCAGAGGCAAGATCGCCTGGGTGACGGGTGCCGGGACCGGCATCGGCGAGGCGGCGGCAAAGGCGCTCGCGGCCGAAGGCGCCATCGTGATTCTCACCGGCCGGCGGCGCGAGCCACTCGACAAGGTCGCGGCCATCGTCACGCAGGCCGGCGGCAAGGCCGAGGTGCAGTCGGGCGACCTCGGCAAGGCTGCGAGCGTCAAGCGCATCGTCGAGGCCATCATGGCCGCTCACGGGCGCATCGACATCGTGGTCTCGAACGCGGGCACGAATGTGCCGAACCGCTGGTGGCGGAACCTCACCACAGAGGCCATCGACACGCTGGTCGCAGGCAACCTGCAGTCGGCGCTCTACGTGACGCACGCCGTGCTGCCGATCATGCGCGCCCAGCGGGAGGGGCAGCTGATCCATACCTCGTCGATGGCGGGGCGCAGCATCGGCATGGTGTCGGGACCCATCTACACGGCCGCCAAGCACGGCGTCGTCGCCATGAGCCATACGATCAACCTGGAGGAGTGCCTCAACGGCATCCGCTCGACCGTGATCCTGCCGGGCGAGGTGGCGACCGAGATCATGCAGTTCCGCGACCCGCCGGAGCTGCCCGAGACGCTCGCCCGCATGGTGCAGCCCGAGGACATGGGAGAGGTGATCGCCTTCGTCGCGAAGCAGCCACAGCATGTCTGCATCAACGAGATGTGGGTGACGCCGACACACAACCGCAGCTACGTCGCGATGGTGCAGGGCCGGCAAGCGCAGTGGGACGAGGCGCGGGCGAAGGGCGCGAAGCCGTAGGTCGCAGCGAGCGGCCCGCACAGACATCATGCCCAGCCCGACCGGAGGTGCATTCCCGGCTGGCGGCCCGTGCCTCCTCTTCGTCCTGCCTCTTTTCCACGGCTCGCCTTCGCGATAGCCTCACGGGCATGGCAAAGCCCGTGACACCCCTGCTCACCGTCGACTGCGTGATCCTCGATCAGGAGGGGCGCGTGCTGCTGATCCGGAGGGGGCGGCCGCCGTTCGAGGGCCAGCACGCGCTGCCGGGCGGGTTCGTCGACGTGGGTGAGACGGTCGAGGACGCGTGCCGGCGCGAGGCGCTCGAGGAGACGGGCGTCAAAGTCGGCAAGCTGACACTGGTCGGCGTCTATTCCGACCCGCAGCGAGACCCGCGCGGGCACAGCGTGGCGGTGTCGTTTCTTGCCCGCGTGAAGTCGCCGAAGGCGACGGCCGGCGACGACGCCGCGGCCGTCGAGTGGGTCGAGAAATGGCAGAGGCTCAAGCTCGCCTTCGACCACAAGCAGATCATTCGCGACGCGATGAAAAAGGCCGCAGCAGACGAGCCATAGCCCACGCGCGCCTTCGTCAAGTCTGTCCCTCGAAGCGATTGGGCGAATGGTTGTGCTTGCGCCCTGCCGAGCCGCGGCCATAGGCTCCGGCCTTCACAGCCGTCCCACACAGCGCAGAGGCGACCCCACATGGATCTCGGTCTCAAAGGCAAGAAAGTGCTCATCACCGGAGGCTCGAAGGGCATCGGCGCCTCGTGCGGCCACGCCTTCGCGGCCGAGGGCTGCAACATCATCCTCGTCTCGCGGACGGCCGAGCAGCTGAAGAAGACGGCCGACGAGATCCGCTCGCGCCATCAGGTGACCGTCGAGGTGCACGCCGCCGATCTCGCGCAGGGCTCCGCGCGCGAGGACACGATGAAGCGCTACGGCGATATCGACATCCTCGTGAACAATGCCGGTGCCATCCCGGGCGGCAGCATCGAGGATCTCACGATGGAGCGCTGGATCGAGAGCTGGCAGCTCAAGGTGTTCGGCTACATCCACATGACGAAGCTGGCGCTGGCGGCCATGAAGCCGAGGAAGAGCGGCATCATCGTCAACATCATCGGCATGGCCGGGCCGGCGCCACGTTGGGACTATGTCGCGGGCTCGACCGGCAACGCCGGCCTCAACGCCTTCACCAAGGCCATCGGCTCGCGCTCGGTCGACTTCGGCGTCCGCGTGTTCGGCATCAATCCGGCGGCGACGCTGACCGACCGCATCATGACCATCTCGCGCCAGCGCGCCAAGTCGACCTTCGGCGACGAGAGCCGCTGGGAGGAGACGCTCGGCGACCTGCCGTTCAAGCGCATCAAGAAGCCGGAGGAAGTGGCCGCCCTCGCCGTCATGTGCTGTGCACCGCAGGTCGAGTACCTCTCGGGCGCCATGATCGACATGGACGGCGGCGGCATGTTCCGGAAGTGAGCGACACCGCCTGAAACGATAAAAAGCGTGAGCGGTGGTCTCGCCGCTCACGCCTCCCAGCTCGTTGCACTGCGCCGACGCGATCGGCGCTTCAATCAAGAGGCCTTGGCCTCGAACAGATCCGCCGCCCGCTTGCCGATCTGATCGGCCTTCCAGGTGGGAATTTTGAACTCCCAGCCCTGCGCGCGAGCGTTGATCTCGTCGGCCTTCTTCTTGGCGTCGCCCTCGCCGCCGGCTGCCGACACGGACAGCCAGCGTGCCTCGCCATCCTTCCTGAGCCGGAGCGTGAGGCCGAGACCACCGTCGCTCTCGACCTTCACGATCTGCACGGCGTCGCCCGCGGGCGTGGCATCGAGCTTCCTGACATCGTCGAGATCGACGGACCCAAGCGCGTCGACGACGTCGTCCACGGCGCCAGCGCTTTTCAGCTTCTTGTCGTCCGGCATCTTGGCGAGCTGGTATTTGGCGGGCTTCTCGGCCGAGGGCGGAGGCGGCGGGGCCTTGCCATCCTTTGCGGCCGCGTCCTTCGGCGCTGGCGGCGTGCGCTCGATGACGAGCGGCGCCTCGCCGGGGCTCTCGATGATGACCTTCGCCACCTTGGCCGTCTCGACCGCGAGCACCTTGGTGTCGACCCAGTCCTTCACATCGGCCGTGACTCGCGGGTCGCCGGTGGCGAGCCAGCTCTGCGTCTCGCTCGCGCGGCGGACGTACATGCCGCCCTTGCCCGAGCCGAAGGCGTCGAAGCGGGTCTTGCCGAGAATGGCATCGGCGAGTGCCTTGCCGCTCGCATCGAGCACGCGGACGCGGCGGGATTTGGCGTCCTTGGCGGTCGGATCCTCGAGCTCGAGCAGGGAGAGCTTGTCCTTCACGGAGGTGCGCGGCTCGACGAGCTGCGAGCCAGCCAGAGCGACCAGCAGCGTGCGGGCCGGCTCGGACTTGGCCGGATAGCCAGAGCGATCGCGCAACCGCCAAGCCTGGCCGGACCGCTCGACGGTGAGCGTCTTGCCGGCATGCGTCACCTCGATCGCGGCAACCGAGTTGATGCCTTGCGCCAGGTCGGGAAGGAACTGTGCGCCCTCGACCTTGCCGGCCGCCCAG